>JAZOQL010000212.1:0-6858 GCA_045656065.1 Rikenellaceae bacterium
GACGTTGATTTTAAGCACAAAGTTGAGCTTTCTACTGAGGAATTTAATCTAATTGCAGAATCATTGAAATTCTAATTTTTTAAACTTAAATGTAGGTAAATCACGTAATTACGCGGTTTACCTGCATTTTTTGTTTAGCTAAATTTTGAATATATTTCTTATAAGTTGATTTTTAGAATAAAACCTTGCAGATAAACTGAGTGTAATTGGTTGATAATTAATAACTAATACGATTTATATTAAAAATTGGTTTAAGTAAAAATTCAATGTGGTTTTAGGCGGTTTTCTCCATTATTACACAGGATTTTGTAAAAACATAGATAACATATAAAAATTGAATCGACTCTAAATTTTCAACCACTTGACTGTGTTGTAAAATATTGTAATTATAATTATGTCAATTAAAAAATAATGATTACCTTTGTAAATAATTTCAAAGATTACATTTGTAATGAAGAGTCGATTGTTAAAAATAATGACAGCCAAAAATTTGACAGCTTCAAATTTGGCAAAGATGTTGATGATACAACCGTCAAATGTTTCGCACATTTTGTCTGGCCGAAATAATCCTAATCTGCAATTTATTCAAAAATTGCTATCGGCATTCCCTGACTTGAATCCCAGGTGGTTGATTAATGGCGAGGAGCCAATGTTTGCGTCTGAAAATGTTCAGCAAACTCAGGAGTCGCTGTTTCCGGAGCAGATTTTGGATATTCATCAACCAGAGATTCAACCTGAGATATCAATCGAAGAAAATTGTCCTGTGCAAGTTGAGCAACCTGCTGGTGAGATCTTGAATCCGAATCCTGAGAAGAAAATTTCTCGAATTGTTATCTTCTATTCAGACCGTTCTTTTGTTGATTACCGACCGGAATAAGGTAATTTACAAATGAACTTTATTAATATTATGTAAAATTAACTCATAAACATATCGAAACCCTACTTCGAATGATGCTCTAAAACTATGTGCGGGACATCTCCGTGGCACACGAGTTGAATTGGACAATCATATCGGTTGAGCTGTTCGGGAGTAATCTTGTTTGAATGATGGTGATGGACGGTGCGATTCACGCAAACAATCGTCTTGATATAGCTTGTGATCGTTCCCAAATCGTGCGAAACCATTATTATCGCCATCTGTTCGTTCAGTACCTTGAGCAGTTCGTAGAGCTCCTTTTCAAAGCGGTTGTCCACGAAATTTGCTGGCTCATCTAAGATTAAAACGTGGGGATTACTGATGACAGCACGACAGAGCATTGCTCGCTGAAATTCGCCACCTGACAACTCGCCTATCGCCTTGTGTGACAGATCGTTAATACCTGCCATCTCAAGTAATACTTCAGCTCGTTTATAATCCTCTCTGCGGTACCTTCCGGTGATACCCTTTTCTGACTGCAACCCAGAAACCACAACATCTAATAGTGAGATTGGGAATGATTTGTCAACATTCTGTAACTGAGGCATATAGCCAATTTTCAGGTCAGATTTATGGTATTCCACTACCCCTTCGAACGAGATTTGTTTCAGAATGGTTTTCATCAGCGTAGTCTTTCCACCGCCATTCGGGCCGATTACGCCAATGAAGTCGTTACTGTCAATGTCAAGGTTGACAGCTTCGAGAACCTGTTTCTGGTCGTAAAAAACGTTTATGTTGCGCAGCAAAATATATTTCATAACTACTTGCTTAACAGGTTGATAATGCGTCTCATATTAACAAACCATTCATATTCCAATGGGTCGAAAACTTCGCTCGTAATATGCAGTTCTTCTCTGATTGCTTCCACTACGTGTTGTCCGAATTGTTTCTGGTAAAGTAAAATTGTAATTGAATCTTGTAACGAATTGTCAATCAATGCCTTAATATTCGAAATTGTAGGTTCTTTACCCTCGTTTTCAATTGCAATTTGTTTGATTCCAAGCTCCTCTGCAAAATAGGATAGCGACGGGTGGTAAATTAAGAATGCACTACCCTTTCGAATTTTTGAATCGGCAAAATACTTTAATTGACCTATTTCATTTATCAGACTATCAGTACGTTGTGTGTATAAATATTTATTCTGTGGTTTTAATTCTACCAGGCGTTTGCAAATATTTTTAACCATCACTTTTGTGTTCTCGAACGACAACCAGACGTGAGGATCGACTGCGTGATGATGACCACAATTGCACTCTTCGTTATGTGTAATTGCCATAGAATCAGCGAGATTGATGTAATCTACATCTTTAAAATTCTCTTCAATCATCTTTTTATTGGCAAGCTCAAAGTCCATCAAGTCTAAGGATAAGTATGTTTTTGAGTTTGCTAATTTCTTCATTTGCAGCGTAGTAGGTTCGTACGTCTCAGGACTTGCGCCCGGAGGAACCATCACATTTACCTCAAAATCATTCCCGCCAATTTGGTTGACAAAATATTTTATCGGCAGAATTGACACCGTAATACTCTTTGTTTCAGCCACTTGGTTCGATTTGCCGCAACCCGACAAAGTAAGTATCAATCCCCAGATTAAAAATTTCCAACACATAATCCAATCACGATTATTAAAACAATACGAGCCTCGTCATAAGGCTCGTATTGCATTGATTATAAATAACTAAGCGTCGATATTTGCATCTTTTGCGTGTTGTTCGATAAATGCTCGTCTTGGAGGAACATCATCACCCATCAGCATCGAGAATATTCTGTCGGCTTCGGCGCCACTTTCAATGGTCACCTGTTCCAGAATACGATTTTCCGGATTCATAGTTGTTTCCCAAAGTTGTTCGGCATTCATCTCACCGAGACCTTTATATCGCTGAGTGCTAACACCTTTCGTGCCAAGTTCTTCGATTGCGAGGTCTCTTTCAGCCTCGTTCCAACAGTAGCGTTTTTGCTTTCCTCGCTTAACCAGGAACAGCGGAGCGCGCGCAATGTACAGGTGGCCGCCCTTAATCAACTCCTGCATATATCTGAAGAAGAAGGTCATAATGAGTGTGTCGATGTGGCTGCCATCGACATCGGCGTCGGTCATAATGATAACCTTGCCGTATCTCAACTTACTGATATCAAGCGCCTTGCTATCCTCTTCTGTTCCGATTTTAACGCCGAGTGCACTATATATATTTACGATTTCTTCGCTGTCGAACACTCGGTGTTCCATTGCTTTCTCTACGTTGAGAATCTTACCTCTCAGCGGCAGAATAGCCTGAAACTCGCGAGAACGACCTTGCTTAGCAGTACCGCCCGCAGAGTCCCCTTCGACCAAGAACAGCTCGGTTTGTTCCATATCTCGCGATGAGCAGTCGGCCAATTTACCTGGCAATCCGACACCCGAGAGTACAGTTTTGCGTTGTACATTTTCGCGAGCCTTGCGAGCTGCAATACGTGCCTGCGCAGCCAAAATCACCTTATTTACAATGGTCTTTGCATCTTTCGGATTCTCTTCAAGATAATTTACCAGCGCTGATGCAATAACGCCATCAACTGCACCAATCACCTCATTATTACCGAGTTTGGTCTTTGTCTGACCCTCAAATTGAGGTTCGGCTACCTTAACAGAGATTACCGCAGTAAGACCTTCGCGGAAGTCGTCGCCATTGATTTCAACCTTCGCCTTTGTCAGCAGGCCTGAATCTTCAGCATATTTTTTCAACACACGAGTCAGCGCGCGTCTGAAGCCGGTCAGGTGCGTACCGCCCTCGATAGTGTTGATATTATTCACATACGAGTGTACATTTTCGGTGTAGCCCGAATTGTATTGCAGCGCAACCTCTACGGGTACGCCATCTTTTTCGCCCTCGATGTTGATGATATTTTCTGTAATTTTTTCGCGATTTTCATCCAGGAACTGCACAAACTCACTAAGCCCCGTTTCCGAGAAGTAGTGTTCGTGGCGATACTCGCCATTTGCATCTTTAGTACGCTTATCGAGCAGGTCGAGGTGAATACCCTTGTTCAGGAATGCCAGCTCTCTCAAACGAGTAGCGAGAGTCTCGAACTCATATTCAGTAACCGAGAAGATAGTCTTATCTGGCAGGAATGTGATTCGGGTTCCGGTCTTGTCGCTTTTACCTACTACCTGTACATCTTCCAGCGCAGCGCCTCGCGAGTAGTGTTGCACAAAGATTTGGCCATTACGGTGGATTTCTGCCTCGAGCATTTCGGAAAGAGCATTCACACACGACACCCCTACCCCGTGCAGACCACCGGATACCTTATAACTATTTTTATTGAACTTACCACCTGCGTGCAATACGGTCAGCACGACTTCCAACGCAGACTTACCCTCTTTTTCGTGGAAATCGGTCGGGATACCACGACCATTATCCTGAACAGTTATCGAGTTATCTTCATTAATAACGACCTCAATATTGGTACAATATCCTGCCAATGCCTCGTCGATAGAGTTGTCCACGACTTCATACACCAGGTGGTGCAATCCGCGCACGCCGATATCGCCAATATACATTGCGGGTCTTTTTCTCACAGCTTCCAGCCCCTCCAGCACCTGAATACTCGACGCTGAATATTCTTCTGTTGGATTAGTAATATCTTTTTCCAAATCGCTCATACTAAGTAGTAAATTTTATACTTGCAAAGGTAGTTTTTTTTTAGCAAAAATACAATTATTTTTTTCTGAAAATAGCATTCAAATCGAGTTCTTCGATATGCCCCGAATCGAACTTCAGCGCACGCGAGTCGTAGTTTTTCAGATTCGCGACGTTGTGCGTAGCAATGACCACAGCGCAGCCCATATCGCGTATGCCAGCGAATAAATCCATAACTTCGCGAGCCGATGCCGGGTCGAGATTTCCCGTTGGCTCGTCGGCAAGAATTATCTCGGGTCTATTGAGCAGTGCACGAGCAATGCACAGACGTTGTTGCTGACCGCCACTGAGTTGGTAGGGTATTTTGTGTATTTTATTTTCGAGTTGAACGTGGGTCAACAGTTCCTTGATTCTGAGCTCAATCTGCGCCTCGTCCTTCCAGCCCGTAGCCTTGAGCACAAATCTCAAATTCTCATAAACATTTCGGTCATACAGCAGTTGAAAATCCTGGAACACGACTCCGAGTTTGCGTCTGAGATATGGTATTTGTTTTTGTTTCAACCCTTTGAGATTTATTCCCGCGACACGACCTTCACCGTGAGTCAGCGGCGCCTCTCCGTACAGCACTCTGAGCAGTGACGATTTTCCGCTACCGACCTTTCCGATTAGGAATACGAGCTCGCCCCTACTCACAGTGATATTGACATCACTGAGAATCATATCATTATCAGGGTCGCTATCTCCGAATCGAGGTGATTTGAAGAC
The DNA here is from genome assembly GCA_045656065.1 of Rikenellaceae bacterium. Lineage (GTDB taxonomy): Bacteria > Bacteroidota > Bacteroidia > Bacteroidales > Rikenellaceae > CAJGBR01. The sequence continues at coordinate 5,290 of JAZOQL010000212.1, forward strand.
ATCTTGACTATGATAAATAGCTACATCTCGCAGCTCAATTAATGGTAATACTTCGTTCATCATCGAAAAAAATAACTTACAAAAATAGGTATTTTTTTCCGCTTGTGCAATACGTCTATCCATAAAATTCGACCGACTTTTTGTGTTAATTTTTTATTTAAAATTTCTGTCAAATAGTTAAAAAAAACATTTGGAAATCATAGAAATAATTCTTACATTTGCGTATGTTTAATCTAAAAACTAAAGCGTATGAAAAAAGTTTTAAAAAAAATGGCTATTTTTAGCCTGATCATTGGAGGTATTTCATTTGCATTTGCAGTCAATCCACCCACCGTAGCACTCAGTCCTGTTGCAGGAAGTGCAATCACAGTTCTTCCAAATGAAATTTTTAGTTTTACCATTATCTTTACCAATACGGACGTCCTTACCGTACACGCAGATGATGAGTATCAAACTGAGGTCGTTCCAATTCCTGAATCAAAGAGGAATGTGGAACAAGAAAGTCGTATAAGGTATGGTGACGTTATACCTGGTTACGATATAATCAAAACTTATACTGTAAATGTCTTCAATATAGTGGGAGATGTTGCAAGTGAGTCTATTATATACAGAACAACACCTCGTCCCATCACTAATAATTAACGCCTTATGATTAAAATAAAATCAATCTTGTGTATTGCAATTTTATTTTGCTCGACAGGTGTCTTTGCACAAAATCTCCATATCGTTGATATTAAAACCGATACGTTAAAAGAAAAGCCCAAGTATGGTACTATAAAAGAGCGTTTTGATCAATTAAATATTGATATGCTTAAGGGAGGTAACTTTAGAGCTATAGCAGAGAAGAAAATTCTTCAAGTTGGAGACTCTGTCAGGATAAAGGTTATATTTAACACCAAAACAGTTAAACATCTTGCGGTTGAAAATGGAGGTCCGGTTATTCCATACAAAGACCTAAAAAAAGGCGAATGGGTTGTTACTGTAAAACCAGAAAAGACAACAAATATTAGAATTGGTGTAACACGATATATAGCTGAAATAAACAGAACATTAGTTGATTACATTAATCAGATATTTATTGTATTGGAACCAGATGAATACAAAGTGGCTATCGCGAAGTTTAAGGAACTCGAAGATAAAGGAGATATGCGCGGACTTACCAAGTTATTAGAGAGTCTTGCAGGCGAAGAAGTTCTAAAGACAATTCGTTTTAGATAGTAATTACAAAAGAGTCCGCTTAAAGCGGACTTTTTTTTGTGTTTATAGAAATATTTTCACGCTGAAATAAGTTATAGAATAAGATTAATATGTTATATCCGAGAAAAATTAGCTATATTTGCGACTGTTTAATTTGGTATAGTGTATAGAGATGGCAAGAATAATGGCTTTGGACTATGGTAAAAAACGTACGGGAGTCGCTGTAACCGACCCCCTGAAAATTGTTGCAGCTTCGGCACAAACCATAGCTACGTCTGAATTGATGAACTACCTGACCGACTACTTTGCCAAGAACGAGGTCGAACGCGTAGTGGTCGGAATGCCGCGAAAAATGGACGGTACTCCGTCTGA
>JAZOQL010000213.1:0-6267 GCA_045656065.1 Rikenellaceae bacterium
GACACTTCGGTTGGTGTTAAGAACTCCTTTTCTGAATGAGGTTTTACTTCCTCATCAAATTTTAGTTGAAACTCTTGTACTCTCTTTTTCCTTACTCTCTCCTTGTATGCAAGGTTTGCACATCTGTGAGAACAGTAGGCAGTAGAGGTCTTGTGTGCGGTAAAAATCACACCGCACCACTCGCATTTTTTCTGAATGTCAATGTTACTAGCCATTTTAATTCTCTTTTTAGTTCGCCAAATCTGTTTCATCGCGTACCACAGCGTACCAATGCGTACCAACTTCTCCGTCATCTGACCGATGAAATTTCGCACTTCGGTTGGCGAGGTACACAGGAGGTACAAAAACAGGCGTAAAAAGGCTTAGCAACGATTAACAACGATGCTTGCACAAATAAAAATAGCACCCGTAAAGAGTGCTATATTAATCATTTATGATTGATTTAACTATTTAATAATCAGTGACTTACTTACCGATGCAGAATTTAGCGAAGATTGTACCGAGGATTTCGTCGGAGGTGATTTCGCCGGTGATTTCGCCGAGGTTGTTGATTATAACTCTGATGTGTTCCACGACCAAATCTGCACTCAGCCCATTGTCCAATGCCTGCTCGGCAATCGCGAGCTCGGCCTCCGAGCGCTGTAATACTTCGTAATGACGAGCATTTGTTACCGTTACAGCTTGATTACAAACATCTTGATATGGTCTGCTCAGCAACCTCCGCAGCTCATCAGTGCCCTGATTCTCTTTGGCCGAAATCATTACCTGTTCGCCCTGATATGGCGCTACAGGATCGGTATTAATGTCTCGCTTATTGAATACCACAATGACTCTCTTTTGTTCGAGTGACAAATCTTCTGGAATTTCGACGCTGTTTCCATCGCAGACTATCACTACGATTTCGGCACGTTCTACGGCTTTTTTGCTGCGTTCGATGCCCATTGATTCTATTACGTCCACGCTCGAGCGAATGCCCGCGGTGTCTATTATTCTGAATTTTACGCCATTAATAAACAGCACCTCTTCAATGGTATCTCTTGTTGTTCCTGCGATATCCGAGATGATTGCTCGTTGTTCGCCGACCAGCGCATTGAGCAGTGTAGATTTTCCGACATTTGGCGCTCCGACGATTGCTACAGGGATTCCCTCCTTCAGAGCGTTTCCCGAGCGGAACGATTGGCACATAGTGTTGATTTCAGACCTGAGTTGCTGCATAATGAGTCTGAGTTTGCTGCGGTCTGCGAATTCGACCTCCTCCTCTGAGAAGTCGAGTTCGAGTTCGAGCAGCGCTGCCAATTCCACCAGATGTTCTCTGAGAGTGTTTATTCCAGATGAATAGGTACCCTTCATCTGGTTCATTGCTACCTGGTGAAATGCCTTTGAGTCTGATGCTATTATATCTGCAACGGCCTCGGCCTGAGAGAGGTCCATCTTGCCGTTGAGGAATGCCCGTTTTGTGAATTCGCCTTGTGTTGCAGCTCTTGCACCATTTGCTATGAGAGCTTCTATTGTTCGTTCTGCGATATATCGCGAGCCGTGACACGATAATTCGACTGAGTCCTCGCCCGTGTATGAGTGCGGAGCCCGAAACACCACTGCCAACGCATTGTCTATAACCTCGCCTTCGTATTCGATATTGCCATAGTGTACGGTATATCCGTCGGCTTGGGAGAGTGTCTGCCCGTTACGTTTAAAGAATATGCGGTCGGCAATCTCCAGCGCTTGATTACCGCTGATTCGGATTACGGATATTGCGCCGCCCGTAGCCGTAGCTATTGCTGCAATGGTTTGTTCTGAGGTTATCATATTTTTTTACGGAATGTATATTGTGCTACCGGCTCTGAGCGACTTGGCACTCTTCAAATTGTTAGCCTTCATAATGGCCTTTGTTGTAGTGCGGTGTCTTAGAGCCAGCGCTCCGAGCGTGTCGCCCTTTTTTACTTTGTATCTTATGCCGCGACCTTGCGAATTCCACGTCTTGGTGAAGTTCGCCGGGTTGAGGAATTCCTTCAGGTAGACCGAGTCTTTAGCATTGATTTCGTCTTCATATTCAATGAATTGCGAAACCATTTCGATGGGCAGGTTCAGCGGATATGCCTCTTTCGCAGTAACAGGAATAATGTCGAGTTTGTACTGTGGGTTGAGTTCTCGCAACTGTTCGGTCGAGATGGGTATTGTCGATGAAATCTGGTCGAAGTGGGTCAGTTTTCGGACATATATCGTATCTGTCGGAGTGCCGATAGTGAACTTGTCAGGATTGATTCCGTGGTTTTTGTGGAACGTGTAGGCGTATGTAGCGCCGATGAATGCAGGTACATAACCTCTTGTCTCTCTGGGCAGATACTCATAAACGTCCCAGAAAGTTTTGGCATTGTTTCCGGCGCGTTTAATGGCTTTGTTTACGTTTCCTGCGCCGCAGTTATACGCAGCGATGGCCAATGTCCAGTCGTGGTAAATTTCGTATAGGTCCTCGAGGTGGGCACAGGCTGCGCGTGTAGCCTCTCTGACATCATATCTCTCATCGACAAAGGCGTTGATTTCCAGCCCATAGTTTTTTGCCGTAGCATACATCATCTGCCACATTCCCGTAGCTCCGGCTCTCGACACAGCCTTGACTCTCATTGCCGATTCGACAAATGCCAGCAGTTTCAGTTCGAGCGGCATATTCCGACGGTACAGCTCCTCTTCAATCATCGGGAAGTACATTTTTGCTATGCCCATCATTGTCTCCATCTGGCCTCGGTATCTCACAGCATAGTTCTCTATGTACTTGCGCACAAGTGTATTGTAAGGCAGTCTAATCATCGTAGGCATCATCTTGAGCCTTTGTTCATAGATTGAATCGGGGATCGACGATTTCGAATCCGTCAAGCTCGTCGGGTCGAGAGAGATAAATTCATTGACATACAAATCATACGAATCGACAATATTCTGTAAAGTTTTGGCAGCAAGCAGCGAGTCGTATTGTTCGGCGGTGAATTTCAGCTTTAGCAGTTCATCTGGCGCGCCTGCCGCAACTTTAGTGACAGGACACAACAACAGAGCCCACAGAATAAGCAAAAAGTTTTTCATATATATTTTTAGAAATTAATGCTCATAGACAATCCTACACCTTGAGTTCTGCCGCTGGTTGGTGTACTGATATTGAGGATTGAGGGGGTCACGTTGATTGCGAGTTCGTCAGAGATGTCATAATCCTGCAGATGGGCATCTACGTGGGCATCAACTACGTTCAGCAGATAGAATGCGCCTGTGAGGATTATACTGAGGTCTCGGTTTCGGCGGAAGGCATCGCGCGTGTTTTTCAGCACCGTAGCCGAGTGACGACCTTTGAATTCATCGACTGTATTGTCGTCGCCGTCGGTCAGCAGGTTGTATGCTTTGCGGTATCTCTGGTAGCCACGGTTGTTGAAGTCGACGATATATCCCATCGTTGCGATGCCGCCCAGCACGATAGGCACCTTCCAGAAGCTGCCGTTATATACCTGACCGGCTCCGGGGCAAATCATCGAGAGTGTTGTAGCCTTCTTTACCGATGATGCGTAGTTGGGATAGTTCATCACGCCGTCCCCCAGGAAGTAGAGATAACTTGCGATGGCGCCCAACATAAATATTGTTTTTTGGGTATTGTACTTCACCTCTTTTGATTTCAGGGCATCACACTCTTCGCGCGAGAGTTTGTTATAGACGGCTGCGTCATATTGTTTTCTGAAATCACTTGCCTTGCTGCTTGCCGACATACCAGCCGCTGCGAACGAGCCTACCGTACCATAGACTATGGGCAGTTTCCAGGCCTGCTTGTTGTAGACCTGAGACAATCCCGGCACGACGATAGAGAGTGCGGTCATTCGGCTGATTGGCAGCGAATCCTTGAAGAGTTTCGACTGAGTCATACGACCGGCATCTATTGCGATTTGGCGACGTTCGAGTCTCAGTTCGCGATTGGTTTTGGTCTTTTCCTCTTTCTCGACCTTTTTGAAGCGACTATCCTGAGCTGCGCCCTCACCAACTATGCCCAGCGACAGAATCGCTGCAATCACTATCGTTATCCAGCAAGATTTCATTTTGGATATAGCTTAGTTTTTTATCTTTTCGAAAGTTTTCAATATTTCGGCAATCTCTTCGTCAGAGTTAAATCCGATAACGATTTTACCCTTGCCTTTAGTATTTTTCTTTATTGAAATATCCTGATTAAAGAATTTTTCGAGATACTCCACAAGGCGTGTGTAAGTTTCCGGATACTCCTCATCGGCCATTTTTTCGTTCTCTTTTTTGTCTGAGAGTTTTTTCACAAGTTCTTCGACCTGTCTTACCGAGAGTTGTTTTTTGATGGTCTTTTTAAGTATTGCGATTTGGTCTGCGTAGTTTTCCACGTTGATTATAGCTCGTGCGTGACCCATCGAGATGAGTTCTTCGCGTACGGCAAGTTGCACCTCATTTGGCAGCTTCAGCAGACGCAGATAGTTCGATATTGTCGAGCGTTTTTTTCCTACGCGTTCGGCCAGAGTTTCCTGTTTTAGGTTGCATTCGTCGATGAGGCGTTGCAGGCTCAGAGCGATTTCTATGGCGTTGAGGTCTTCGCGTTGGATGTTTTCCACAAGTGCCATTTCAATCAGAGTCTGGTCATCTACCTCTCTGACGTATGCGGGGATAGTTTCGAGTCCGGCCAGCTGTGATGCTCTGAAACGACGTTCGCCGCTGATAATCATAAACGTGCCGTTGTCATTTTTCTTGACCGTAATGGGTTGAATCACACCGAGTTTCGAGATTGAGTCAGACAGTTCTGCCAGAGCCTCCTCGTCGAACGATGTTCTTGGCTGGTTGGGATTCGGGAATATTTTAGACAGCTCGATTTGGTCGAAGGCGTTTGATTTGCTTTTGACCGGAGCGTTGATATTTTCTATTTCGAAGATTGCATCGAGTCCGCGACCCAATCGTTCGGTTTTGGGTTTATTCATAGCCAAATGTTTATTGGTTATTGTTCAAAAATTCGCGAGCCAAGTTCAGATAGGCGATTGCGCCTGACGAGCTGGCGTCATATTTTATAGCCGACAGGCGATGGCTCGGAGCCTCGCTCAGACGGATATTTCGTTGGATAATTGTTTCGAACACAAGTTTGCCGAAAAATTTTCTCACTTCGGCTACGACCTGATTGGCAAGGTTTGTTCTCGAATACATCGTGAGCAGGAAACCTTCGATTTCGAGACCGGGGTTCATCTTCGACTTCACAGTCTTTATGGTATTGAGAATCTTGCCAAGGCCTTCGAGTGCGAGGTATTCGCACTGTACGGGGATAATCACGCTATCGGCAGCAATCAGCGCATTGAGAGTCAGCAGACCCAGCGACGGCGAACAGTCGATGATTATGTAGTCGTAATCGTTTTTAATCTCAGCCAAAGTTTTTTTCATTCTGCTGAGCGCATTTTCCATTTCGCCGAGCTCTTTTTCGGCTCCGGCCAGATTGATATTTGATGGAATGATGCTCAGTGATGGGTGGATTTCGCTGTGTTGGATAGCCTCTTTTGCATCGAGTCCGTTTATGATACACTCATAGACATTATTTTCAGAATTGATGTCAAACCCGAGCCCAGATGTGCTTTGAGCCTGTGGGTCGAAGTCCACCAGCAGAACATTTTTCTCGAGTACAGCGAGACTTGCCGCGAGATTAATTGCGGTCGTAGTTTTACCCACACCGCCTTTTTGGTTAGCAACAGCTACGATTTTACCCATATTATTGTATCGATTAAGTCTGCAATATTACGAATTTTTTTTTGAAAAATCACCATTAGTCTCCAAATTTAGATTCAGGCTCTTCTCGGCAGTGTGGTTAAAATGTTGAATATAGTGTGAATATTTTGAGAAAAAATACCTAACTTTGCGAGGATATAGCAGATGTGTAAAGCACTGAAAAAACGGATAGTTTTGGATTTGAAAAGATTTGTATCAGCAGTAATGACTATGGTCGCGATGGCGGTGTTGATGGCTTCATCGATATTACCGCATCATCATCACGGCGATGTTATTTATTGGTTTCCAGACGATTGTCCGTTTTGTGAGATGGAGTGTGCCGAGCATCACGATGTCTGTGGCGATTGTTCTGAACCCCATTCGGGAGACGACCACGATTCGGGACGATGTGTTGGGGTGTCGCCCTATTTGGCGGCTACGCACGACACTCGTGACGAAACTCGCTATTGTGAACTGCCTCAGGTTTCGGACTTTACGCTCGATTCCGAATACTCTCTTATTCTGCATCAGCCCGAGCCG
>JAZOQL010000214.1:0-16068 GCA_045656065.1 Rikenellaceae bacterium
TTTTCAACTCCTTGGCTCACAGAACGACATGGCTACGATCCGACTTGATAGGTCTTCCGGTACCAATCAAAACAAGTGAAATAACAAATGTTACAAGCATTGTGCAAAACGCACTTTTGTAGTGAGGCAACATATCAACCTTATAATTAGGGTCGACGAGTTTTTTATTATTGACATATACCCGATACATTGCATAAGCGACAACAGGTAATAGGCAAATAGCGAATACCACACCATTCGACAAAGAGCATCCTGTGAATGACAGAGCTGCCGCTGCAATAAACACTATAACGGTTAACCAACCAAAAAATCGGAATAGGTTAAATGAAAGTTTCAAGTTTTTATCGGTTTTCATAATCATCAATTTTTAGGTAAAACATTTGTTCAAATAGAGAGGTAGCCACACTCAAAAGTCACCTCCCATACTTTGTGCTATGCAAAATTCAATGCCAACAAACCTAAAACGGGATTTGTGAAAGCAAGCAAATTAAAGAGTAAAAATATGCCGAGAAAGAGTAACTGTAAAGTTCGTTCCGTCAGGGGAAATCTGAGTAGTCAAAAAGTCGTCTACCGTATAACCGAAATTTGACGGTGGCGTAAATCCATATTGGCAAATGACGTCGTGAATAGTGACTCCATAAACACTAAACGTTTGTGAGCTTAAATCGTCAGGAGTTTCGACAGCTACATCCCAATAAGAAGGGGCTACAATAGCATTCGGATCTTCTTTCAGTTGTTGGGCGCTAACATTAAAAGTCGCAAAAAGTAATGCTAACGCTAAAATCAATCGAGTAAATTTCATTGTTTTCATTGTTTTTTGTTTTAATTAAACTTTTATGTTATTGAACGGAGTGTCAAATTTCATTTGAAATTCTCACTGCAAATATAATAAATAATAAATGGAATAACAAATAAAAATTTATTTTTTATCTACATCTATATTTATTCCATAAAATAGGAAATATTTGCAAGAAAGAACTCTTTCAATAGGCATAGATATAGACAAGATACTACCTGCAATGTCCCGTGAAATATTGCAATTCCTACATAAGTCATTACGGAATCGATAAGACTAAATAACAATATTTCAAAATGTAATATTAAGTATGAAAGACAATAACGTAAGAGTGAAATCGCATTAATTATTGTCTTCTTTTATTTTGATGGATTCGGAAATTATTGTTTGTTATTAATAAAAAAATGAATGATAATTCTCGAATTTGTCTATTTTTTATTAACTTGCGCCAGAAAATAACATATAAATTACATCAAAATGAGCACACCTATTGTTGAAGTACGCCATCTCTCGCATAAATATAGCGTTGATTGGGCTATCAGAGACATTAATTTCTCGATTGAAAAAACAGGTATACTTGGACTTCTCGGCTCGAACGGAGCAGGGAAATCTACTACGATGAATATCATCTGTGGGGTTCTTAATCAAACCGAAGGTGATGTATTTATTAATGGCATCGACCTGAGAAAAAATCCCGTTGAGGCAAAGAAACATATCGGATTCCTGCCACAGAAACCACCCTTGCACCCAGACTTGAGAGTTGATGAGTATTTGGTACATTGTGCTACACTGCGCAGAATGGAACCATCAAAAATTCGTGCTGCCGTAGAACGCGCCAAGGAGCGTTGCGCTATCGGACACTTCTCGAAACGCCTCATCAAAAACCTCTCAGGGGGTTATCAACAACGTGTGGGTATTGCTCAGGCTATCGTACACAATCCTCAGTTTGTCGTGCTTGACGAGCCGACTAACGGTCTTGACCCGAATCAAATCCTTGAGATTCGTTCTCTGATCAAAGAAATTGCGCAGGATCACGCCGTATTGCTTTCTACTCACATTCTCTCGGAAGTTCAGGCTACTTGTGACGATATCCGTATGATTGAACACGGAAAGGTGGTATTTGCTGGTACAATGAGAGAATTTGATAACTATGTTGTGCCGAGTTCGTTGAATGTAAGATTCGGTAATGCACCGACTATCGAGCAGTTGGCTACGATTGAAAACGTGCTCAATATTGAAGAGACAGGTCCGAATATGTTCCGCATCAGATTTGAAAAAGATGACGAAATCTCGGAACGAATCATTGCTCGCAGTGTCGCTGAAGGTTGGCGTCTGCAGGAGATTACTATGGAGCGTTGTTCGCTTGATGTAATCTTTGCGAAACTCTCGGGTAAACTCAAGAATAATATTTGATAATCAGTATTATGAGAATCATTATACGTTTAGCACGCACTGAATTGGCAACATTGTTTTATTCGCCGATTGCGTGGTTTATTTTGGTAGTCTTTTCATATTTGTCTGCGTCAGAGTTGATGAATCCTCTTTCAGGTGTGATTAGGACTATCTCTACGGAGGGGCCTCCAGGGGCATCTATTACCTCTTATTTGTATCTTGGACCTTTGGCGTGGTATTCAAAACTTTTGAATAACCTCTACATTTATGTTCCGTTGCTAACTATGGGGCTGATGAGTCGCGAAACTGCTTCGGAATCAATAAAATTACTCTACTCATCGCCTGTTAGAAGTAGTCAGATTGTATTCGGGAAATACCTTGCAACGGTCGTTTTCGGACTGGTGTTGATGTTTATTCCGATTGCAGCTACGATTTGTGGTGGAATACTTGTTCCAAATTTCGATTGGCCAGCTGTACTGGTTGCATTGTTAGGTGTTTATCTATTGATTTGTACCTACTCGGCAATCGGTTTGTTTATTTCATCTTTGACTAATTATCAGGTAGTTGCAGCTGTTGGCACATTGGCAATTCTGGCTGTGCTGAGGTTTGTTGGCTCGATTGGTCAGGAGTATGATTTCGTCAGAGATTTGACCTATTGGTTGTGTATTGACGGCCGTACAGGCGACTTGCTCAATGGTGCACTGCGCAGCGAAGATGTTATCTACTTCTTGGTAGTTATCGGATTGTTCCTTGGATTCTCGATTCTGAGATTGATATTCAGACGTAAGGCGCTCAATCGAGTAGTGCGTTTGTCTGCTTATTTCGGACTGCTCGTCGTTGCGTTGACTATTGGTTACATATCGTCAAGACCTGCAATGGTTAAGGTTTGGGATATGACTGCAACAAAGAGCAACTCAATCTCAGAACAGAGTATGGCAATTTTGGATAATATTGAGGGTGAGGTCGTAATTACCAATTATGTCAATTTGCTTGATTCTAAATCGTTTGGCTACCTGCCGATGAAAACAAATCAAAATAAGCGTATTTTTGATGCGTTTCGTCGTTATAAACCAGATATTTACGAGCGTTCGGTCTACTACTATAACCTGACTCCGACAGGTATCAATACCCAACCTCAGCACAAAGACAAATCGTTGGAAGAGTTGCGCGATTATATGGCAATGGTCTATAATCTGAATCCGCGATTGTACAAGTCGCCTGAAGAAATGAAGAAAATTGTAGACTTGAGCGGTGAAGAAAATCGTTTTGTTCGCATTGTGCGCCTTGCCAATGGACGGGAGGGGTATTTGCGTGATTTTAACGATATGTTCACTATTCCGCTGGAGCGCGAAATTTCGGCAGTGCTCCGCAAGTTGTCGGGTGTAACACCGGTCGTAGCCTTTATTACCGGACACGGCGAGCGTGAAATCACTCGTCCGGGGGACCTCGATTACAGCAATTTCGCGATATCGAAGTATTCTCGTTCGGCGCTTATGAATCAAGGATTTGACGTTGTGCAGTTGAACCTTAAGGAATCACTTGAAATCCCCGAGCATATCAACATTTTGGTCATTGCAGATATGCGTAATCCGATGTCTGATGAGGAGATGAATGTTATTTCTGACTATCTCGACCGTGGCGGCAATTTATTTATCTTTGCTGATGTAAATCGTCAAAAGGCAATGAATCCATTGTTGTCTAAGTTTGGTGTTAAAATGCTTGACAATCAGTTAGTACAGCCGTTTGGCGACTACTATCCTGACCTCGTATTGTCGAAAAATACAGCAGAGGGTGCTAAGTTGTTCGACGGTTTTGGCCATTCATTCAACAAACGTCGCGTATCGATGCCTGGTTGCGTTGCATTGGTGCCTTCGGATATTCAGACAGAATATACGCTGACTCCGATTTTGACGACCAAAGAGAAGGGGGCGTGGATTGAAATTGACCAGAAGAATGTCCGTGAAGAGAGTGTAGTCTGCAATCCGGCTGCTGGTGAAAAAGAACAACTCTATGTTACGGCCTATGCTGCTGAACGCAAGTTAGGCGACCGAACTCAACGTGTGTTGATTTGTGGTGATGCAGACTGTGTTAGCAATGTCGAGTTGACAATCTCTCGTAATGGCTATAGTTCGGCTAATTTCAACTGGATAATTCAGGGATTCCGCTATCTGACCAACGGTGAATTCCCGCTTGAAATCCCAGAAATTCCCAATAAAGATATAACTATTAAGGCGGACGTTGATGACATTCCTGTTATCAAATTCATTCTCACGATATTCTTCCCTGCTTGTATGTTGCTGATGGGGGTAGGATTCTGGTATTTCCGTCGTAGAAAATAAACTTATCAAAGTATGAATGCAAGACTTATTTTTCGCATAGCCCGCACCGAATTGGCTGCACTGTTTTTCTCGCCTATTGCGTGGTTGCTGCTCGTAGCATTTGCTTGTCAAGTGGGTATTGACTTTATGGCCCAATTTGTCGATGTGGCAAAGATTCCATATTTAGGTCGTCAGATTACATTCAGCGTAACAAATGCTATATTCTTTGGTCTGAAGGGGCTTTATGAAGTGATTCAGGATACAATTTACATCTATATTCCGCTGCTTACGATGAACCTTATGAGTCGTGAGTATGCTTCGGGATCGGTGAAATTGCTCTACTCTTCACCTGTCAGCAGTTGGCATATCGTAATGGGTAAATTCGTGGCGATGATTTTCGTGTCATTGTTCTTCGTAGTAATCTTGGCACTGCCAGCAGTATTTGTCGGTATTACGGTGCCAAATATGGACGTGCCCCTTATATTGTCAGGTTTGATGGGTATGTTCCTGTTGATTTTGACCTACTGTGCCATTGGTATCTTTATGTCCTCACTGACCTCTTATCAGGTTGTTGCTGCCGTTGCAACATTCTCGGCTTTGGCATTCTTCAACTACATTGGTCAGGTAGCTCAATCTTCTGTAATTCTCAGAGAGATAACTTATTGGTTGTCTATCAAGGGACGTGCTACGCAGATGGTCTACGGCTTGATTTGCAGCGAAGATGTAATCTATTTCTTAGTTGTTATCGGACTCTTCATTGCGATGTCTATCGTGAAGTTGGGTAACGAAAAACGCAGAGATTCTCTGAAGGTTAAGATTGCTCGTTATGCCGGAATCATCATCTGTGCAGTGGCTATCGGCTTTATCAGTTCTCGTCCGGCAACGAAAGGTTTTCTTGATGTTTCGCAGAACGAAATGAATACACTCTCTATTGAGAGTCAAGAGGTGGTGAACAAACTTGAAGGCCCGCTGACTATCACTACATACGTTAATATCTTTGATAAAGACTTTAATGTAGTGACTCCGAGAAATCAGAAAGAAGACCACGAACGATTTGAAAAGTACACTCGTTTCAAACCGGAAATCAAGATGAAGTATGTCTATTATTATGCTCCGTATGCAGATTCAAGTTATTACAAAAAGCACCCGGGTCAAAATATAGACCAGATTGCTCATACGGTTATGAAGAAGATGGGTTACAGCACGAAGAATCTGGTAAGTGCCGAATCTCTGGCCGATGTTATCAACTTGAAAGAGGAGGATTACCGATTCGTGCGTGTTGTGGAGAGAGGTACTGGTCAGCAAGCTCGATTGCGTCTGTATGATGATATGCTCCGCCACCCGAACGAAACTGAAATTTCGGCTGCGATGAAGAAGATGATTTCAGCTCCAGTTACTGTAGGTGTGCTCACAGGTCATAACGAACGTTCAATTTCTCGCTTTGGTGACCAAGATTATTGGCTGTTTGCGACCAATGCACACTTCCGTAGTTCGTTGATTAATCAAGGTTTCGATGTTGAAGAACTTAATCTGAATGAAATCGACGATGTGCCTGCAAATATAAACATTCTGTTTGTAGCAGAGATGCGTCAGTCGCTGACTGAAAAGGAAAATCAGGTTATTGACAGATATCTTGAACGTGGTGGTAATATGATTATCCTCGCTGATATCAAACGCCAAAAAGAGATGAATCCGCTACTCGAGAAGTTCGGCGTGCGTCTGATGCCTGGTATCATATCTCAGCCATCGGCTATCAATGCCTATAACTTGACTTTGAGCCGCCCGACTGAGGTGATTGCAAATAAACTCAAAGGAGCTTTTGCCGCAATGATGAGAACTGCAGTACAATTTGTTACAATGCCTTACGCAGGTGCGTTAGAAGTAGTTGACACTTCGAAATTTAAAGTTATACCTGCGCTTCAGACAAATGCTCAGCAAACTTGGCTCGAACAACAGACTGAGAACTTCTTGGAAGAGACTCCAACCTTAGATGCTAAGACGGGTGAGGCGTTGGGTGCGTATATGACTGCTGCAATTCTGACACGCCAGAACAATGACCGCGAACAACGTGTTTTTGTGATGAGTGATGCAGATTGTTGGAGTAACGCAGAACTTCAGACTCAGCGTAAGGGTATCGTATCTCGCAACTTCGCGCTGATTTCAACAGTCTTTCGCTGGTTGAGTTATGGCGAATTCCCTGTGTCGGTAACTCGTGCTCAGGTGAAAGACCGCGAAATTAAAGTTTCGCCGATGCAGTTGCCTTGGTGTAAACACATCTTCCATATTGTTATCCCTGCTTTGATTGCAGCTGTCGGATTCTCAATCCTAATGTATCGTCGAAGAGGTTAGTAGTTGTGCTTTTTCATATTTAATTATATTAATAGTTTTGAGGTGAGGTCGCTGATGTTAAATCAGCGACCTCTTTTGCTAAAAAATGTATAGTTTAAATGAAAATAATTTGAAAATTTGAGCAATGTATTTTAAAAAAAACTTATATTTGCGATGTATTAACTAAATTTAAATTTTTATGAATAAACACTACTTTTCTTTCCACTTCGATTCGTCGAAGAAAAGTTGGGCACAAAGAATGATGTCTTTAGCCTTGGTTGTGTTGTTCGCGATTTCGGCAAGTGTCAGCTTTGCTCAGAATGAATCGCAAAGAACAAAACTCGTTCAAGGTACAGTTCTTGACGAGAATGGTGAACCAATGCGTAGCGTTACGGTTGTCCCCGCTAATGATACCGGTGGTACCATCACAGACACTAAGGGTGTGTACATTTTGAAATGTGCCGAAACTTGTGACTCACTGAACTTCTCATTCATCGGCTACAAAACGCTGACTATCGCGTGCAAAGATGCACAGACAGTGAGAATGCAACTCGAAGTTCTCTCGGCAGAAGATGTTGTCGTTACGGGTGTCTATACTCGTAAGAAAGACTCATATACGGGTGCTGCAACAACATTGATGGCTCGTGATTTGCAACGTGTTGGTAACCAAAACCTTATTCAGTCATTGCGCAGTCTCGATCCGTCATTGCGTATCGCTGATAATATGGAATTCGGTTCTGACCCTAACAAGTTGCCAGAAATCACTTTGCGTGGTTCGAGCTCTTTGGCCGAGTCTATCGATATTAGCGACTTTAAGGGTAATTATCAAAAGAATCCTAATCAACCTCTGTTCATTCTCGATGGTTTCGAAACTTCTCTCGAACGAATCATCGATATGGATATGAACCGTATCGAAAGTGTTACTATTCTTAAAGATGCATCAGCAAAGGCACTTTACGGTTCAAAGGCTGCGAACGGTGTTATTGTCGTTGAAACAAAACGAATTATGAGTGGCGAACAAAAAGTTACTTATAACGGTAGCGTCACAATCACAGCTCCGGATTTGAGCAGTTATAACTTGTGTAATGCTTGGGAAAAACTCGAAGTTGAACGTTTGGCAGGCCTTTATCACGGTGACCAAAACTCGGTAGACCAACGTGAAGAGTATTATGAAAAGTTGCGCCTGATTAACGATGGCCTTTACACAGACTGGATGAGCAAGCCGTTGCAACTCGGTGTAGGTCACAAACACAATATCAGTGTTGAATTGGGTGATAGCAAATCATTGCGCTCGGTATTAGATTTCACATATAACAACGTTGCGGGTGTTATGAAGGGATCTGACCGTACGAACATCTCAGGTAGCATCAATATGTCTTACCGCCATAACGATGTGTTGTTCCGTAATGTTATGTCTGTGACAAGCAATAAGAGTTTCAATTCTCCGTGGGGCTCGTTCTCAGAATATACAAAGTTGAATCCATACTGGCGCGCTACTGACTCTGAAGGCAACTTGCTGCAATTTGCAAGCAACAGTCCTCACGTTCCGAACCCAATGTACGACGCTACAATCGGAACATTGTCTCGCGAAACTTATTTGGACTTCGTAAATAACTTCTACGTAGAGTACAGAATTACTCCGTCTTGGAAGGTAACAGGTCGTCTGGGTATCTCGGCTAAACGCAACGATTCAGATGATTTCCTTCCGGCAAACCACTCTACATTCACTAAAAAGATGTATCCTACTGACGAAGAAAAGAGTGTGGCTGGTTCATACACATTGGAAACAGGTAAGAACAACTCTTTTGATGCCGACGTAAATATGCAATATAACATATCTAAAGGCAAACACTCGTTGTTCAGCAATGCTGGTGTATTCTTCAGTGAAAGCCAATCTCGTGCTTACCGCAATAAAGCTGTGGGTCTGCCAAGTAACCAAAGTGCAGATATCACATTCGCACGTCAATATGCTGAAGGTACTCGTCCAACAGGTATGTCTTCTATCCAACGTAGTGCAAGTATTCTGTTGAGTGCTAACTATACATACGACAACCGTTACTTTGCTGATGCAACTGTTCGTTATAACGGCTCTTCTCTGACCGGTTCTGATAATCGCTGGGCAGCAAGTTACAGTTTTGGTCTGGGTTGGAATATCCATAAAGAAAAATTTATGGAAAATTCATCAGCAGTTAAGGAAATGCGTCTGCGTGCATCGTTGGGTGTTACAGGTAACGAAGGTTTCAATACCAACGAAGCTATCGCAACCTATAACTATTATACATCTGAAAACTCAATGTATCAAGGCAATGCAGGTTCGTTCTTGATGAGATTGCCTAATCCGAACCTTAAAGGTCAACAAAAAATGGACTACAACGTAGGTTTGGATATGAACTTGTGGGATAAGGTTTCATTGCGCATTGATGCTTATGATTCTTATACTCGCAATATGTTGGCTAACGTAACGTTGCCTCCGTCTGCAGGTTTTACAAGCTACAAAGAAAACGTAGGTAAAATTCGCAACAGAGGTCTTGAAGCCAATGTTACAGTTCGTTTGATTAATAATGAAGAAGGTTTCCTCAATGTGTATGGTGCATTCTCACTGAATGATAACCGTATCGAAGAACTTTCTGATGCAATGCGCGAATATAATGACAGAATGCTCGCTCAGGCAGAAGCAAACAACAATGTGAAACCTGTTCTGCTCTATCAAGACGGAAGACCTTTGAACGCAGTATGGGCTGTGCCTTCGCTGGGTATCGACCCAATGTCTGGTAAAGAAATCTTTATCAACAGTGAAGGTAAAACGACAACTACTTACTCTTCAAATGACTTGGTATGCTATGGTTCAGGCGCACCTAAATATGAAGGAAACTTCGGTTTCGTTGCCGAATATAAAGGCTTTGGTATTAATGCAACATTCAGATACCTCGGTGGCGGTGTTATGTACAACAGCACTTTGGTTGACCGCGTAGAAAATGTTGACTTGAACTATAATGTTGACCGTCGCGTATTCACAGGTCGTTGGCAAAAAGAGGGCGATTTGGTGCCTTATCTGACTATCAGAGACCTCACCTCATCGGCAGCAGTCCTGACTCGTCCGACTTCTCGTTTCGTGTTCGATCGTCGTGAACTTTCAATGCCATCATTGTCAGTTTACTATGATTTCAACCGTGATTTTGTCCGCAAACTCAAATTGGAACGCTTGCGTGTATCATTCTATATGAATGATGTATTCACAACTTCATCAATTAAGATTGAAAAAGGTTTGAGTTATCCGTTTGCTCGTAGCTTCTCTCTGAACATCTCTACAACATTCTAATAATATAAATGTTTGAATTATGAAAAAGACTTTCTATAGAATCTTTGCGTCACTTGCTCTGCTTGTTTCTTTGGCATCGTGTGATAATTGGTTTGATGTTACGCCTTCAACACAAAACCCAGAGGACGATCAGTTCAGTACAGAGGCAGGCTTTAAGCACGCATTGACAGGTTGTTATATCAATCTTGTAACATCAAATGTGTATGTGTCTGGGTTGACATTCACTCTTCCTGAGTTGATAGCTCAACAGTATACTCCTCACGCTCAGAACTCATTGGTTGCTCTGTTCAACCAAAACTACACAAATGCGACTGCTGAAGCATACATCAGTAACATTTGGGGTTCTATTTACAATGCTATTGCAAACGTAAATAAAATCTTGGAATGGATTGAAACTAATCGCGAGGTTTTGGACGATGTAAATTACCAATTGATTAAGGGCGAATTGTTGGCAATGCGTGGTTTCTTCCACCTTGACTTGTTGCGCAACTATGGTATCGGCAACTTGGCAGGTCGTTCAGACTGGAGCAATCGTGCCACTATCCCTTATATCAAAGTGAACTCAATTGAAATTCAGCCTCAGCAAACTTACTCTGATGCCCTGAAATATGTGATTGAAGATTTGACCGAAGCTGTCTCTCTGCTGGCTGTCGATCCAATTACAGAATCGCAGGAAGATTCATTCTATGAATTGGCTAACAAAGACGGTTATTGGAGCCTGAATCGTAACGATCGCTTTAACTATTATGCAGCACAGGCAATTTTGGCTCGTGCATATATGTGGCGTGGTTCGACTTCGGATATGGAAGCTGCTGCTAATATCCTCGAAGATATTATCCCTGCTATTGAAGAAAAGGGTATCGCAAGATTTAATGTGAGCGCAGCTGACATTATGGCTGACTATAACGGTTCTGCTGAAGCAATCCTGAGACTCGAGGTGCAGGATCTTTATTCTGTAACATCAGGACGTTTCACTAAAGATGTGGGTTCAAGCTACGAGTTCTTCTATACAAGCACTGCTCAAAGAGATGCTATTTATGAATCAGAAGCTGGTATCGCTGCATCAGACTTGCGCTACTCGGTTGGTTTCTTTACTCACACAGAGAGCACTGCTGCCGATAGAGTAACCTCTTTGAAGTATCTTGTTTCTCTCAAAACCAACAGCGCTGGTAATGTCGTAAACCAAAAAGGATACTCTTGTCTGATTCGTCTTCCGGAATTGTACTATATGTTGTCTGAGTGTCAGGCTAAACGTACTCAGCCAAATATGACAAAAGCTCTGGAAAGCCTCAACAAAATCCGCAGTATGCGTATCTTAGGCGTTGCACCTCTTACCCAAACCGAAGTGACAGATGTTGAAACTTTGGAAAATGAGTTGGCTAAAGAGTATCGTAAAGAATTTATCGCTGAAGGTCACTACTTCTACTTCTGTAAACGTAACGGATTGCCCGTGGCAACTCTCGAATTCACTGATGAAGAGTTTATGCTGCCTTACCCCGAAGAAGAACGTGCAGTTGGCCGAGTTCAATAACCATATAAATGAGAAATACGATGAAAAAATTATTTCGTAATACATTCTGTCTGTTGTTGGCAGTAAGTGGATTGGTTGCTTGTCAAGAACAAGAAGTGGAGGTTTTTGATACTCCGTCTGCTTCGTTCCCGGGCATATCAGTTGCAGACAGACAAATATATACATCATATAGTGATGCATATAAAGCATATAATGTTGTGTATTCTTTCGCAACAGCTCCGCTGGGAACCGAAAAGGTTGTGATTGAAATTCCACTTAAACTCAACGGTATGCCCGTTGACTACGACCGCGAAGTGTCTTGGGAAGTTGCAACACAAGGAACAACTGCTGCAAAAGAACACTTCAACATTCTTGATGCGTCGATTCCAGCTGGCGAAATCTATGGTAAAATGCGTGTCGAAATCATTAAACACGCAAACCTGGATAACGAATCTGATTCGGTGACTGTATACATCAAGGATTCTAAAGATTTGGTTGCAGGTCCAAAGGAATTTGCAAAGGCTGTGCTTGTGTTTAATAACACACTGCCCGGTATCCCGACTGCATCTTCACACTATTATGGTACATACAACTACTTTATCCTGAGCAATAGTTCAAAGACTGCTGGTAATTTGAAAGCGTATAGTCCGAATGCACACAAGGCAATTCTCGAAGCTATGGGTTGGCCGGCTGGATTCTGGGGTCGTTATAATCAAACAAATCGTTATGATATTTATAACAAACCATATCTCGCTTTCTATGATGCACTTAGAACTTACACTTGGCAGGCTCGTCTGAAGGCTTACCTCGAAAGATATGAACAAGAACACGGCGAACCTCTGTTGCACAACGCTGGTACTTGTAAGGGGTTGCCCGTTACTGCTCGTATGAGTGATGCTGATAAATGGCCTTATGCTGATGTTGTGGAATAACCTACTAAAAATTTAGATTATGTGTAGAAAATATATTAAGTTTTTTGCTGCGCTCTTTGCAGCTGTAGCGATGGTAGGCTGCTTTGATGATGAATCTACCCTTGACATAAATAAGGCGGATTTGATTGAAATTGACCCAGATGCTAAAATCCCATCACTGATTCGATTGAAAGTCGCTGATATGCACCTGAATATTACTCCAGACGTAAAAATCGGTGAAACACTCAATCCCGAAGGTCTTAAGTATACTTGGGAAATGACTTCTGAACCTATCGACTTTGTTAATAACGGCAATGTTAGCGTTATCAGCAATGAAAAAACTCTTGATGTTGATTTGGATCTTGAGCCTTCGACAGGTACCTACAAACTCTATCTGACAGTTACTGACCCTGTGTCGAATAACTCTTGGCAAAAGAGTTGGAAGATTCAGGTTGCCGGTATCCCGAGTGGTGTGCTGATTGCTCATACCAAAGATGAATCAACAAGTGAAATTTCACTCCTGGCAGGTCACAGCTACTCATCACTTTACGAAGATGATGAACCGTCTGTAGTTTACCACGACCTGTATGCAAGTTGGACAGGTGCTCCGTTGAATGCGTTGGTTAAGCGTATGGATCACCTCTTGCAAGGACAACGTGCAAGCGGTATGCACACCTTGATTATCGTGACTAACGAAGATAAAATCAAGATGTTCAATATGCTTGATGGTTCAACAAACTATTACATCACATCTAAGTTCTGGAATAATGAGACTCAAAAGGACGAAAATGTGACTATTGAGTTTGATTTGGACGCAGAAACAACTATGAAGAATCAACCGGGTGTTGCTAAGTATCAAACAATGCGTTCGTTTACAGATGGCAACAACTCGTTTGCTTATGGTGTTGCTGATAATAAACTTTCGTTTGCAAACTTCTCGTCTTTGGGTTTGGCCTATACAGCTCCGACTGCAACTATCGCAAACGTTGAAAACTACATCGAACCAGAGGGTATCTCTATCTCTTTGGGTGGTCACCAGGAGTTCTACTCGGTGCGTCCTCACTTCGTAGGTTATATGCCTCGTGCGGGTAAGTTTATTGGAGCTGATGGTACATATAGTGCTCCGACTGACATCACAGGAACAACAGGTGTTGCGTTTGATCCCGTAAATTACCAAAATCGTACAGCTATCTTTGCTGATATGGGTTTCAACGGAATCACTCACATCTTCTTGATGAAGAACAACGAAACAAATAACTACGAAATCTGCCAAATTCAATGCAGACACGACTCTGACCCGATCGTTGTTCGTGACGTAGCTGTTATCCCAGCTGAACTTAATGCTAAATTGGATAAGGCTGTTTCGTATAGCACTTCACTTAACGAGCCTGTTCTGTATGTAGCAAGCGGTAATGAAGTTATTGCAATCAACTTCGTGGCTCCGTCTAACGTAATGCACAAGGTGGTTTACACTGCGCCTGCAGGCGAAAACATCTCGGCAATCAAGCAATTTATACAGCCGAACTACCGTCGCTATGTATCATCATTTGAAAATTACTACAAGTTGTCTGACCTGAATGCTAAGGCTTTGATGGTGGCAACTTACAAGGGTGGCGAAGGTAAACTTCACGTTATTCCTCAAGTAATTGATGGTATGGGTACATTGAATGAATCTAATGCTCAAACATTCGAAGGCTTTGGCCGAATTCAATGTTTCTGTCTGATGCCGGAAGGTGCTAATTAGTCGATTGAACTAACGCACATATAATAAGAGCCTGTCCCACGGACAGGCTCTTGCTTTTTTGTTTAGTGCGATGTTTCTGCAACAAGAAGGCAATTAAAATTGAGCAAATAGGTGAACGGCAACTGTTCCGGTGGGGGCGAATCGCCTCTCTTTCCGCCACGAAGAATGGCTCGACTGATTACTTTTCATCAAACCGAGTCATTTGTTCATTTTTACATCATATTGACATACAAGTATTTATACATATAAATAGTACACTACTGACAAAATTTAATAGATTTTGATTTTGAAATCTTGAAAAAAATCACTAACTTTGCTGACGAACAAATTGATTTGGAGTGACAAAAAGGATTCACATATTGAGTTCGATTTTTTTATTGACTCTGTTTTTGACGCACTTGTCGAGCACAACACTCTTCTCGCACAACCACGTCGTTAATGGAGTCAAACTTGCTCACTCCCACCCGTATAGCAACAGTCAGCACTCACACTCCGAAAGCCAATTATTAACCATTGCCCTTCTTTCGTCATTCAATGGTCTTGAGCCTTTGGACGAGATTGCAAACTTTGAGGCTCCGCTGCACTATGTATGCAACGAGGTTAAAAGCTATAATCAGCCCTATCTTCTGAAATTTGAAGCAGGCAGCATTACTCTGCGCGCTCCGCCTGTTTGTTAATCACGCACTTCAAGGCTCGACATCGTCTGAGCCTCGAACCTCTATTTTTACACATTAATCATTCTCGATGCGTCGAATCCGAGGATTCGTGTGCGCGTGTGGTTAATTGTGTGGTAACATTGTGATTAAAATTTTAGAAAACAAATAAATGAAACAAATATATTTTATCATTGCGCTCGTATTGTTGAGCGTAGGTTTGGGCATTGATGCCAGAGCAAATGTAGTTGAAGCTCAAAAAATCGTTAGAGGAGTAGTAATTGACAGCGAAACCAAAGAACCATTGGTGGGAGCTTCTGTCGTAGTGGCTGGCACAACAAAGGGAGTGGCTACGGACGCAAACGGCAAATTCGAGTTGTCAGGAATCAAACCTGGTGACCTCACTCTGAAAATCGAATATGTCGGATATGACTCAAAAGAGATGAATATCACCGTAGGACGGGAACACGCAATGAGCGTGAATGTTGAACTACTGCCAGCGAGATTCAACGCAGACGAAGTTGTCGTATCGGCAAACCGCAACGAGGTGAGTCGCAAAGTTGCTCCCGTAGTTGTGAATATCGTAGGGCTCAAGACATTTGAAACCGTACACTCCGTAGACTTAGCCAAGTCGCTCAACTACCAATCGGGGCTGAGAGTCGAAAACAACTGTCAGAACTGCGGATTTCCACAGGTGCGCATCAACGGTCTGGAGGGACCCTATTCTCAGATTCTGATTAATAGTCGTCCAATCGTATCGTCGCTATCGGGAGTCTATGGTCTTGAGCAGATTCCGGTCAATATGATTGAACGTGTAGAGATTGTGCGAGGCGGAGGTTCGGCTCTGTTCGGAGCAAATGCCGTCGGCGGAACAATCAACATCATAACCAAAGACCCCGTAGAAAACTCGTTTCAGGTCAGCACCAATATGTCTAACTTCAATGGCAAATCTTGGGAACAATATATGGGTGCGAATGTTTCGTTGATTTCAGACGACAGCAACTATGGCATCGCCCTGTATCAATCATATCGAAACCGCAATCCATACGATTCAGACGGAGACTCGTTCTCAGAGCTGGGCAAACTGAATATGAACA
>JAZOQL010000215.1:0-4114 GCA_045656065.1 Rikenellaceae bacterium
GCTCGTTCCAGCTTGAGTATTGGCACGATTCTGACCCTGCTGATTGTTCTGTTGGCTGTTGCCCTTCTCTACGATTGCCTCGATTTTAAACTCTTTGGTTTTGTACTTCTTGCCATCGACCTCAATTTCTGCCGACGGGATTGTGTACTTGCCAACCGAGTCGATAGAAATAACATAGATAAATGAGTATGAATCAGAGCGTTTGCCTTTTATGATTGACATACTTTGCGACTGAGACGGACCCGCAATTACGGTTATACCTTTGAACGCTGGCGGAGTGAATTTGTCAGGTTTGCTTGTGTTTGCATTGAATTCTATTCTAAACACTTCGCCGACAGCCACTACGTCAGGGGTGTTGACTACCTCAAAGCGCACCTGTCCCTGAGCAAACAGGCTCATTGCTGTCGAAAAAAACAATACCAAAAATAATCTTATCGACATAATCTATTCCTCATTGATAGGCTCTTCAGTGACCGGTGCATCTGGCAATCGGTCCTGCCACCTGTTCGACATTAATAATTTATCTTTATGAGCATTAATTGCATTTGTTATCGGGAATTGTGGTTGCTCGATTTTTTCCACTTTGGTGCGTCTGCTCGAGCGCAACTCTCGGTTGAAAATATCCTCCTTACTCTTAGGACGTTCCTCGCCGCGCCACTTGAAATTTTTCATCGTTTGTGGCTGCGTTTCCGGAATCTGGTCCATCGGGTATATCGAGTAGACAGGATTTCCTATCCACACTATTTCGTAGATTGCGTTATCTTCGAAATCGAATCTGATTTTCGCACACTCGGCAACAAGAAATCCGACAACCTCCGAGACGTTTGTCGAGTCTGTCTCCTCGAGATAGTAGTATGTCTGGGCATTGCCATCTACATAGAGCGTCTTCACATCGTTGTTTTTGAAGTGTGCCTCCATAAATTTGCCCGCAATCTGGTTGTACAACGAATCGTTTACCTGTTCAATCATCATCGGGTCTATGTCGAAAATCATCTTGTCAAGTTGGTTATTCTTTGAGAAGATGTCGATTCGTTCGGCGCTAACCTGATTTTCGCCGCTCCAGATAACAGGGTCTTTGAACATTCTCATTGTCGAGTCGGTGAAATAACCCACCAACGAGTCGCATCTTGATTGGAAATCCTCTCTGTAGGTGCGAACATTGAAGTATGCCTTAAACAGTCTGACCATACTGTCGGCTGCAACCGTATCGCTCTTTGGCGTACTTTGGTCAATGACTTCATTTATGTTCGATTCTGTGATAGAGTCGGTTGCCAGGTGTTCGGGCAGAACGTCGTCTACGGGAATTTGTTTGCCACGTTTCAGCAGTCGACGATTTCTCTTTTCGATACGCTTTGCCTGTTTTTCAGCGCGTTCGGCTGCACGAATCTCAAGTTTAGCCTTACGGATTGCCTCTCGAGCCAGACGTCTCTCCTGACGCGCAATCTTTCTCTGTTCGCGTTTCGACAACACGCGCTCCTCGGGTTGAACTTGTGTCGTAGAATCTGCAACAACTTCACTCTCTGATTCGACAATCGAATTCTCTTCAGGGGCAGCTGTCGTGTCGTTTGCAGGTGCTGGTGCCACCGGAGCCTGGGTCATACTCATCTGAAGCGAGTCAATAAATATGCCGTCTTTATAGTTTACGGTGAACATAAACAGTGTATCCGACTTGACAAACAGAGTGTCGTATTTAAAGTATGTCGAATCACGCTTTACGGAATCTCTCATTTGGCGGCGGTCGACAATCAGCATCGCAGGACTCTGAGTCATAAACGCACTCGAACTCTTGCCCCAATAGTGACCCAAATCGCCGAACAGCAAAGTGTGGTGTGTTGAGTCAAAAATCTGAACATTGCGAGTCAGTACCGATTCCTCTTTTACTGCGTCATACAGCATACTGTCTGCCCATATTTCCTGTTCTTTTGTGCAGATATACGAGTCGTCGAAGAAGTCATACAGATTCTGGTTGCGATAGTATATACCTCTGCGTGCGGAGAGATAGTTGCTATCCTTAGACCAGATGTGTGCCTGAGTGAAAAAGTTGGTCACCTGAGTCTCTGTGTGATAGGTCATCGAGTCGGTGATGATTCGATAATCCGGATTCTCCATCTGGACATTGCCCTTGAATGTCAACACTTGGGTGTTGGTATTGTATGTGCCCGAGCGTGCTTCCATCAGGTTGTCCTGTTGAGAGATCGTAGCATTGCCGAAGAAACTTCCGATATTGGTTTTGGTGTTGAATGTCAGGTTGTAACAATACATTGTCACATCTTTGTCTACCATTTTAATCAGCGGTGAGAATATTTTTGCAACATTTGATGTGCCGCTATACTCTGCGCTGTCTCCGTAGATGTAGGTCGTAGCCTTATTGACCACAACATTGCCATAACATTTCATCAATTTCTCTCCAAAGCGGATTGCACTGTCACAGGTGATGGTCGATTGATTATGTCTGAAAACCACATTCCCCACAAGCAGTATAGCCGATGAGTCTGCCACCTTTATCGGGCGCATCAGATCGGCTTCGAAGTCTACCATTGTTCTCTTAGGCGTAGACTGCTGAGGCTGTTCGTCTGATTGATAGTCGGCTTTAGTCAATCCGAATATCGAGACAAACAGCAGTGTCAATATCGAGAAGAATCCAACTTTTCGCATTCTCACAGAGCTATTTTATTCTTTAACCCAACCTTTGTATTTGAAATCCAGACCTCTGAATTCGGGGTCGAGGCGGATATACATAGTTTTGATTTTCTCTTCAACCCACTTGTTGAATGTCTTGTTCTTTTTGTCATTGAGAGCTACCTGTTCTATTCTCAGGTAATCTTCATTCAGGTCTGCTGTGTGTTGAGGGATAATCTTATCCAGTCGGATAATTTTTGTCAGTGTATTGCCCGACAGGTCGGTCGTTTCGAACGGAGCCGAAATATCTCCGACTTTCAAGTCTTTGATTGCGTAGTAGTCGTTGCCAAGCTCCTCTTTAAAGAACTTGATTGTCGTAGCCTTAGCGTTATTAATATGTTGGGCTTTAAGCAATT
Source organism: Rikenellaceae bacterium (assembly GCA_045656065.1). Lineage (GTDB taxonomy): Bacteria > Bacteroidota > Bacteroidia > Bacteroidales > Rikenellaceae > CAJGBR01. The sequence continues at coordinate 3,036 of JAZOQL010000215.1, forward strand.
CGTGGTTTGAAACTCTACCGCCGTTCATCTTCGAGAGCTTGTCTTCAGAGAATCTGAGGGCTGCTACGGCAAACGACATACTGTCGCACTTAACAAGGTTTGCAATCGAGTCGAGCACAACTTTCGAGCGTTCCATCTCCTCGCGGGTGTAGCTCGGTTTCATCAGAATGTGACGACAGTGATACAATTCGCCCTTTTTGTCGATGAGCTGAATGATGTGGAATCCATATTCAGTCTCTACAACTGAAGAGACCTGTCCCGGTTTGAGTTTCATCAGTGCTTCGGCGAATGGCTGCACATATTGGTTCGGGCTTGACGGAGCAAGTTCGCCACCGTATGGGCTTGTTCCGGGGTCTTCTGAGTAGAGACGGGCAAGCATAGCGAATGTTTCGCCGTTGATGATACGTTCGCGCAGTGCCAACAGACTTTCACGTGTACGATACTGAGCCTCTTTCAAATCGGGCGGGAATTTTACTATCTGCGAATAGCAGTATTGTTCCGGAATCATCGGCAGCTGGTCTTTATTGAGTGTCTTGTAGAAACGTTCAACCTCTGACGGTGTAACTGTAACTTTCGATTCGACATCATTTCTCATTGCTTCGGCATAGAACGAATCTTCGAATTGTGACTGCAGGTCAGACTTAATCAAGAAGATAGGCTTGTTGAACATCGCCTCGAGTTTGCTGATTGAGCCGAGTCGCTCGACGAGTTTGTTTACCTGATTTTCAACTTCGCCCACGATAGCTCCGGTGTTAATCTCCAGCGAGTCGAGTCGAGCCTGATTTGCCAACAACTTCTGCATCAACAACAGTTCCATTGCTTCGCTCATAGGGTCGCGGTCGGGAGTAAATCTCGATTGTCGCTGTTGAGCCTTCAGCTGGTCTACGGTTTGCAGCAACTCGGTGTACAATATTGCAGAATTACCTACTACTGCGATTACTTTGTCTGCGATTACGGTTTCCTGTGCGCACACTGATTTTGGCATCGCCAGCGTTGCCAAAATACCCGATATCATCAAAATGATTTTTTTCATATATTTAATTATTTTTTATTTTTCAACTGTTGGTTATCTGATTGGT
>JAZOQL010000216.1:0-15632 GCA_045656065.1 Rikenellaceae bacterium
TCAACCACCTTGTGATTGGCTTTCACCGCGTTTCTAATCCGTGTTAGAAAGTCTGCAATAGGATCAGTCATTTTGTTTGTTTAATGTTAATTTAAAATTTCACCTTTTTCCCCGCCAACATAGGTCTTATACACTAAAAAATCTCAACACAAATACACCAAGTTATCAAACCACACCGAGTTGATAATCAATGTTTTGTGCGAACAATTTCGCATATCTTCCCCTACATTTAAGCAGAAAATTCCTCGCAAAATTATATTTTTTTTTGCAAACAACCTAATTTTTACAACTTTTTTTTCATTTTTATTTTCCACTTTATCAAGTGGATAACGGCTGTTTTTCTCTCAAAAGAAAATCGACCGCGCAGCCCTTTTTTGCCACTCGGTCGATTCTGTGATTTACAATACCGAAAAACTATTTTGATTTTCGTTTACGTTCGATTTCATCGAGAATTATCTTTCTCAGACGCATATATTTCGGAGTGATTTCCACATACTCGTCATCCTTGATATATTCGAGCGCCTCTTCCAGCGAGAAGATTACAGCCGGAGCAATGTTCATCTTTTCGTCGCTACCGCTCGCACGCATATTGGTCAATTTCTTTGACTTGGTCAGATTGACCACGATATCCTCTGCGCGGGTATTTTCACCGATTACCTGACCTGCGTAGATTTCGTCGCCCGGATTGACAAAGAATCTACCTCTATCCTGCAACTTATTGATTGCGTAGGCATAAGCCTGACCCGTCTCCATTGCTATCAGCGAGCCATTGATGCGTGTCTCCATATCGCCACGATATGGCTCAAAACTCTTCAGACGGTGTGACATCACAGCCTCGCCAGCAGTAGCTGTCAACAGATTGCTTCTCAAACCGATAGTACCTCGAGATGGGATTTCAAACTCCAATCTCACGCGGTCGCCCACTGAGTGCATACTCAACAGCGAGCCTTTGCGCTTGGTGACCATCTCGATTGCCTTACCCGAGAACTCTTCAGGCAGGTCAATAGTCATTTCTTCAATTGGCTCACACTGCTGACCATCGATTTCCTTAATAATTACTCGCGGCTGACCAACCTGCAACTCATATCCCTCGCGACGCATCGTCTCAATCAGCACGCTCAAGTGCAGAATACCGCGACCATAGACCGTAAAGCTATCCGCACTCTCAGCCTGTTCAACCTTCAGCGCGAGATTCTTCTCAAGCTCTCTGTCCAATCTATCCTTCAAGTGGCGAGAGGTTACAAACTTACCATCTTTACCAAAGAAAGGCGAGTCGTTGATTGTGAACAACATACTCATCGTAGGTTCATCAATGGCAATCGGATCCAGAGGCTCAGGATTTTCATAGTCGGCTACGGTATCTCCAATCTCAAAACCCTCGATTCCAACCAATGCACATATCTCTCCACACTGCACCTCATCGACCTTAACCTTAGACAGACCCTGAAATACCATCAAATCCTTGATTCGGCTCTTGACCATAGTTTCTCCGTCGCGCTTTGCCAGCGTGCAGAACATTCCGTTTTTCAGTGTACCGCGACTCAACTTACCCACGGCGATTCGGCCGACGTATGATGAGTATTCGAGCGATGTAATCAAAAGTTGCGGAGTACCCTCAACCACCTGTGGCGCAGGGATTTCCTCAATTATCGCGTCCAGCAACGGAGTAATATCCGCAGTCTGTTCCCTCCAATCCTTAGACATCCAGCCCTGTTTTGCGCTACCATAGAGTGTAGTGAAGTTCAGTTGATCTTCATTTGCGTCCAGCGCGAACATCAAATCAAACACCTCTTCGTGAACATTATCCGGACGGCAATTTTGTTTATCTACCTTATTAATTACTACGATAGGTTTCTTGCCCATCGACAGAGCCTTCTGCAACACGAAACGAGTCTGGGGCATTGTTCCCTCGAAAGCATCGACCAGCAACAATACGCCATCTACCATATTCAACACACGCTCAACCTCACCACCGAAGTCCGAGTGACCCGGAGTGTCAATGATATTGATTTTATAATCTTTGTAGATTACCGACACATTTTTCGCCAAAATCGTGATACCGCGTTCACGCTCAATATCATTATTATCCATAATGAGTTCGCCGGCTTTATCCGGATCTCTGAACAACTTTCCTTGGAGTATCATCTTGTCCACCAACGTAGTCTTACCGTGGTCTACGTGGGCAATGATTGCGATATTACGAATTTTTTGCATCTTGTTTATTTTTTTTGAGCGCGCAAAGTTACTACTTTTTTCACAAATTGTTATTCATTGGCAAAAAAATTGCGTTTAAAATTAACACAATTCAATCTGTAAATTTAGTATAATCACCTTAAAATCAACCATTATGAAGTATAAGATTTGGGCTATTGCAGCCACTACGGTAGCCATATTTGTGCTCATCATTTCGCTGCACACCGTTCACAGCCAAAATTCGAGACAAGAGCGACGCTCACTGCGCGCCGAGGCTCGTCAGGAGCGCTACGCCCGCGAGACCCGCTACATCGACTCGCTCGTACTCTCGAAAGACTGGCAGTTCACACCTATAACCATCTCTCAGTTCGCAGGCCCTACGCAGTCGATTTTCCGAAATTACTATATTGATTTCGAGAACAATCTTGCCCAGGTCTATCTACCATATTATAAAGGCTATGTGAATCAATATCTGACCATTCTCAATTTCGACATCTGGCAACCCGAAAATTACTCGATTGAGAAGAGCGCCGACGGCTGGCACGTAGTCTTTTCAGGCACAGACTTTACGGGGAATACATACACATTTGATTTCAACATTTCGACTCCGAGCGGGCAGGTCGAACTCGAACTCAGGTCTACATTCTACAACACAGTGAGTTACAGCGGCAGCATAAATTAGCCTCACTATGAAACGGACTATCACTTTCTCCATCGCCGGGATAATGCTGTTTTTAACCTGTACTGCGATAATCTCACGCCGAGCGCTGCTCTACGACCGATACACTCTATCCGACACCTTCCCCTACCGAAACGGACAGCGCACACTGCAACTCGACAAGATTGATTCGGCAATCGAGTTGGTAATGAGAGCAACGGCTAAAGATGAAGTGGCTGCCGTAGTGGATAACTACAAAAACCGAAATGGCAATGCTGCTCTGGTTGCGGAGTTCACCATCGACCGCCACGGAGCAATACAAGACAAATTCGGAGTCATTCGCCATCAGGCAGCCCCACTCTACCGCACAGCAACAGACCGTTCGCCCGAGCGTTACGCCCGAGACGGCTCGCTGGCGATAGTCATCGACTCGCTGCCGAACAATTTTATCAAGGCAAAAGTTGTAGCTATTTCTGGTGAGTGGTTTATTCCGAGCCGATACCTCAAAAGGCTGAACAACCGCACCTTCCGAAAATTCATTATCGTAGACCGCCGACAACAGACCATCACCGCCTGTGAACACAGCGACTCGGGCTGGTGGCTCAGAGCAGCAAACCCCGCGACTACGGGTATAGAGAGTCCGCCCTATAAACGCACCACCCCACTCGGGATATTCATAATCAGCGACAAGGTCGAAAAAATGATGTTTCTGCACGACGGGTCGACTGCCGTAGCCGGCTTCTCGCCCTACGCCAGCCGCTTCTCGGGCGGAGCCTACATTCACGGCATTCCGACAAACTACCCCGCACGCAATATCATCGAATGGAGCTACACTTTGGGCACTACCCCCAGGTCACATATGTGCGTACGGTGTGCAACATCATTTGCGCTTTGGGTATATGAATGGGCAGCCTGCGACTCAACAGTCGTAGCCGTAATAGAATAGCACTATCGTGAAAGTATCGAAATAAATTCATCACATACCGAGTCAATCTCCTCTTCGGTGATTGTCAGCGCAGGTGATATTCTCATCGACTCGGGAGCAAACAGATAAGATTCGGTCATCATTCCCGCATCGGTCAATTTTTTCACTACCTCATTGCATTTTTCAGCGCTGCCCCAATCCAGAGCCAGCAGCAATCCCGCACGACGAATCTCTCGCAACCCCTCAAGTCCGCGCAATCGCTCCTCGAAACGGGCTCCCTTAGCCTCGGCAGCCAAATGCAACTTATTTCTCAGCAGATACTCGAACGACGCCAATCCCGCAGCACAACACACCGGATGGCCTCCAAATGTAGTTATATGACCCAAGACAGGATTACGTTTCAGGCAATCCATAATTTTCGCAGACGAGACAAATGCTCCCAGCGGCATTCCGCCGCCCAGCGCCTTAGCCAGACACATAATATCGGGCACTACGCCGACGTGTTGCCAACCCCAGAGCCTGCCTGTGCGACCAAATGCACACTGCACCTCGTCATATATCAACAGAGCCCCCTGCTCGGTACACCTTTGTCTCAGCGCAACAATCCACTCTTTCGAAGGCACTCGCACACCACCCTCACCCTGAATCGGCTCAATCAACACCGCCGCAGTTCTCGAAGTGATATATTTAAGGTCCTCCATCGAGTTGTATCTTATTCTGCGCACATCGGGCAGCAACGGGCGAAATGCCTCACGAAAATGTTCGCCGCCCATCATACTGAGCGCTCCGTGCGTTGAGCCGTGATAGGCATTCTGACACGAAATCAACTCCGAACGACCCGTCCAGCGCTTAGCCAGCTTCAGAGCACCCTCTACGGCCTCGCTACCCGAATTGACAAAGTAGACCGTCGAAAGCTGCTCGGGCAGTTCGCGAGCCAGCGCTACGGCATACTGCACCTGAGGAGACTCAATCACCTCGCCATAGACCATAACGTGCATATATTTGCGAGCCTGCTCACAGACTGCGTCTATCACCTCCTGATTGGCGTGTCCCGTATTACAAACCGTTACGCCCGAAATCAAATCAGTATATCTCTTTCCGTCAGGCGAGTAAAAATAGATACCCTCTGCTCGTTCGACCTCCATCATCAGAGGCATATCTGAAGTCTGACCAACGTGGGTCAGGAACAAATCTTTCATTCTCATTTTCCAAATCTCCTTTCCAAAATTCGGGTTGAATCCTTAATACTATCACACATCCATCTGTACAACAATTCGTCTTGTTCGCTGCTGCTCAACTGCCAATCAACACTCGATGCACGCAACTTTTCGCCCAACCTCTGTATTATAATGGCTGCACACACTGAAACATTAAGACTCTCGACAAAACCATACATCGGAATCTTCAAAAACTCATCTGCCTGAGCAATCACATCATCTGAAATCCCGGCGTGCTCGGTGCCGAAAAAGACTGCAAATTTGCCCCGAGTAACATCAAATGTCTCGGGCGTAAGGTCACCCTCGTGAGGCGTAGTTGCTACGATACGATACCCAGCACGTTTCAAATCACCAACCACAGCACAGGTCGAGCCGCCCTCATAGGCACGATAGCGATGGATATCGACCCATTTATCCGTACCTCGAACTATCTTCAGACTCGGGTCAAAGCGCGTCAGGGTCTCCACTGTATAAATATCCTGCAGTCCGAGCGCCTCGGCAGTTCTGACCACCGCACTCGCATTCTGTGGGTGAAACGTATTCTCAAGACAAACAGTCATATAGCGAGTCCTCTGTGCTACGACCTGACACATTCGCTCGAAACGCTCGGCCAGCACAAACGACGACAAATAGTCAATCCGCTCCTTAACGTCTATATTTTCCTCCATCGTCCAACAATTTTAGATAACTAATATATCGTGTGTAGGGTATTTTTTCATCTTCGACAGCCTGCTTAACAGCGCAACCCGGTTCGTGAGTGTGGGTGCAGTTGCCATACTGACACTGCTCAGAGATGCGGAAAATCTCCGGGAAGTAGTGACCAATCTCTTCGGGCTCGATGTCCACCACTCCAAAACCCTTTATCCCCGGAGTATCTACTATATATCCGCCCACAGGCAGAGGATACATCTCAGAGAAGGTCGTAGTATGTTTTCCTCGGTTATTGACTTCGGAAATTTCGCCCGTCTTTGGCTTGTAGTCAGGAATGAGCGCTCCAATCAACGTAGATTTTCCCACACCCGAATTGCCCGTAAACAGCGACACTCGGTCGGACAACATCTCCTTCAGGGTATCCAGTCCCGTACCCTCGGCTGCCGACACCTCCAGCACCTGATAACCTATTTTATTATAAGTATGCACAAAATCTTGTCGCATCAGTTCGAGCTCCTCGCCCTGATAGAGGTCAATCTTATTGAGCACAATAGTCGAGGGTACATTATACGCCTCGGCTGTAACCAACAATCGGTCAATAAACTCACGACTGGTGGGAGGTCTGTCCAATGTAACCACAATGAACACCCGGTCAAGATTTGCTGCGATGATGTGCGACTCCTTTGACAAATTCGACGCCCGTCGGATAATGTAGTTCTTGCGCTTGACAATATCGGTAATCACCCGCTGTCCGGTCGAGTCAATTTCATACTCGACAATATCGCCTACGGCTACGGGATTTGTGGTGCGAATCTCACGCAGGCGAATTCGCCCCTTGATTCGACACTCAACCCACTGACCCGTCGCCTGCTCGACAACGGTGTACAGATTGCCAACCGACTTTACAACTAAGCCCTGATGTATATCTTTATTACTCATTTACTCTGTTTTTGAGTTTTTGCAAATAGGGGAATACCATAGACGACACATTGTGAATCGGCTCGTAGAGTTTCGCACTTTCGATGGTTTTTCTATCAACCCATTTGACAGTGTTGTTCACCATCTCGAATGCCGTAATCAAGACACTCAGCAACAAAGCCATCTTCACCAGAGCAAATACAACACCCCCAAACTTATTCACAATGGCAAGCCCAACCGAATCAAACAAGCGTCCCAGCAGCTTGCCGAATAACCCCACAATGACAACCACAGCAATGATGATTATCAAAAATGCAGCCTCGCGGCTAATCGACTCGGGCAGATTCAACAAAACGCCGACCTGCGCGCTGTAACGAAACGCAAGCCATACTCCGAGCAATACGCCCGCAATGCCGCCCAACTGAGCAATCACCCCGTCGCGATAGCCTCGCCATAGGGCCCACAACAACGGAACAATCAAAATTATATCAATCCAATTCATATTCCTGAACTTTACGTAGTTTCGTGCAAAATTATTAATTATATTGCAAAATAAATAATTTGTCAAAAAAATTTGAGATTTCAAAAAAAGGAATTACCTTTGCAGCGCTTTTTGAATTAAAGTGTTTAACAAAAATTAACTTATTTATGAATCGTTACGAAACCGTTTTCATTGCCACGCCCGTTCTGTCGGACGCTCAGTTGAAGGAACTGTTTGGCAAATTCCGCGGTGTCATCACCGAAAACGGCGGTCAAATCGTTAATGAAGAGGAATGGGGTTTGAAAAATCTCGCATATCCGATTCAAAAGAAGACCACCGGTTATTACTTCCTTCTCGAATTCAGCGCTGAAGGAAACATCGTTGAAAAACTCGAAACTGCTTACCGTCGAGACGAACGCATTATCCGTTTCTTGACCTTCAGACTTGACAAGTACGCTATCGAGTATGCTGAAAAACGTAAAAATCAACTTAACAAAAAGAAGGAGGAATAATCAATGGCAACAATATCAAATGAGATCAGATATCTCAATCCTCCCACTGTAGAGGTTAAAAAGAAAAAATACTGCCGTTTCAAAAAGAGCGGTATCAAGTATATCGACTACAAGGATCCTGAATTCTTGAAGAAGTTCTTGAACGAACAAGGTAAGATTTTGCCTCGTCGTTTGACCGGTACTTCACAAAAATACCAAAAGAAAGTAGCTCAAGCTGTTAAACGTGCTCGTCACTTGGCTTTGCTGCCATTCGTAACTGATATGTTGAAATAATTGCGGAGGACTCTAATTATGGAAATCATTCTGATTAAAGACGTTGAAAATTTGGGTAGCCGCAACGATATCGTTAACGTACGCCCGGGTTATGCAAATAACTACCTGATTCCTCAGGGTATGGCTAAGGCTGCTACTGCATCTGCAAAGAAAGTTTTGGCTGAAAACATTCGTCAACAAGCTCACAAAGAAGCTAAGTTGCTCGAAGATGCTCAAGCTACAGCTGCTAAACTTGCTGAATTGACACTCTCATTCTCAGCTAAAGTTGCAGAAGAAGGCAACAAAATCTTCGGTTCTATCACAACTGCTCAAGTTGCTGAAGCTCTCGAAGCTAACGGTTTTGCTTTCGACAAGAAGGTTATCACTATTGACACTGTAAAAGAACTCGGTTCTTACGTTGCTCAAGTGAAACTTCACAAGGCAGTTACTGCTGAAGTTAAATTCGAAGTTGTTGCTGAATAATTCAGTCGCAATATAGAACACAGAGGGGGCTTGAAAGCCCCCTTTTTTGTTGGCTATTAAAAGCAGAGCCTACCCCGTCGGGCAGGCTTTTTTTCATTATTCACTCCATTTTACTTGGAGATTAAACGTAAAAATTATATATTTGCAAAACGCAACCAACCCAATCTTTTTTAACTAAAACAAATTTTATGAGAAAAGTATTTTTAATCTTGTTGTTATGTCTATTCTCAGTTTCCGTTAACGCTCAAAAATCTAAAAAGAAGCGAAATCTTGTTTCGACCGAGCAGGCTATACAAGATTCGCTGGCGAATACGTTTGAACATTTTGCACTGAGAGGAAATTCTGATTTTAGATTAAAAGCAGAAAGGTTTATCATAGCCAAAGGTGACTCTGTTCGTTTCAAAACTGTGTTCCTTCCCATTAATATCGAGAAAATAGAGGCTGAAAATGGCGCTTGTACTACTCGTGAAGATTTAAGGAAGGGTGTATGGATAGTAACATTGAAACCTGAAAAAACTAAATGGTGTAGTATTAAAGTATACAATAAAAGTGGCACCATAAGTGAAGTGGGCACACGAATCATAGTTGTGGAGCCTGACAAATACGAAGAAGTAATTGCTCAACTTAAAAAGTTACAAGGGGCTAAAAAGGGAAAATATATTGACGACATCGCTGGTGGAAGTTTCGATGATTTCTTCCCATCTTCGTCGTTTGGCAAACGCTGGAAATAAACTTAACAAGCAGAGCCTACCCCGTCGGGCCGGCTCTGTTTTTAGTATTCAATCTTATCGTTTTTCTGCTGCCAGAGGTCGAACGGCTGCTGCTGAGAGTCGCTCTCGAGCCTCAGGCAGGGCACCGACCGCTGCTCGGGCTGAAGCGGAATCTGGTCATATATCATCGAATCGTCAAAACCCGCCTGCGCAGCATTTTCGCGCGTGGCTGCATAGTAAACTCGCCTGATTCCAGCCCAATAAATCGCCCCCAAACACATCGGACAAGGCTCACACGAGGCATAAATCTCACACCCCTCGAGCGAAAAAGTGCCCAACTTTGAACAAGCCTCACGAATGGCCGTAACCTCGGCGTGTGCTGTAGGGTCATTATCAAGCGTTACGCGATTGGCACAGGCAGAAATTATTTCGCCATCTCTCACTACAACGGCTCCGAACGGTCCCCCACCTTCGGCTACGCTCTTGTTTGCCAGCTCAATGGCAAGTCGCATATATTCACTATTCATTACTTCTTATTCTTATTGAGTTCTTTTGTCGACAACAAACCACAGGCTGCCGAGATGTCCTCACCTCGCGATGCACGGATAGTGGTAATCAGACCCTCCTTCTCGAGCAATGCCTTGAATCGCTCGATGGCAGCCTCAGACGCCCCCTTGAACGGAACATCGGGTATAGTATGGAATCGGATAAGATTCATTCTGCAGAAAATACCCTTCAGCAATCGTGCAATCTGCTTTGCGTGACGTGGCGTATCATTTACACCTGCCAGCATCACATACTCGAAACTAACGCGGCGCTGGTGAGTCCAATCGTACTGGTGAAGCAAATCAATTACACCCTCAATCGGATTGCGATTTTGTGCAGGCATCAGTTCGCGGCGCTCCTCTGGGAAAGGATTGTGCAGACTAACAGCAAGATGCACCGTAGTCTCATCAAGAAATCGCCTCAGTCCGGCAATCGCACCAACGGTTGATAGCGTAATGCGAGTCGGACTCCAGCCATAACCCCAGGGCGAAGTCATAATCCTCAGACTGCGCAACACTTCGTCAACATTGTCCAGCGGCTCGCCCATACCCATATATACGATATTTGTCAGTCGCGCACTCTCGTCGATGTTGCGAATCTGGTTGAGAATCTCACCCGAAGTCAAATTGTGCTGAAAACCCTGCTTACCGGTCATACACATTCGGCACCCCATTCGGCACCCCGACTGCGACGAGACACACAGCGTAGCTCGCTCTCTGTCCGGAATATATGCCGATTCGATGAACTGTCCCTCAAGCGTGGGGAAAAGATATTTTTTAGTTCCGTCCGTAGACTCCTGAACACCGCAGTATGCCAGGTCGCCCACTACGAAATGTTCGTTCAGCGCCTGACGCGCCTTGAGCGAAAGATTCGTCATATCGTCTATCGAGCGACAACGCTTATTGTAGAGCCAATCTGCAATCTGCCGAGCTGCGAATTTAGGCAATCCGAACTCATTCACGACCTGAGTCAAATCATTCAAATCCAAGCCGTATAACCACCTCTTTTGTGTCATTGTTTGATTATTTCGTTTGCACAAATATACGGATTTTCACAATAAATCACTACCTTTGCGAATCATCTATTTTTTTTGATTGGCATTTTTTATGGAAACAAGTGTAACTCTCAGCGAACACAATAAGCAAGAATACCCTCCTATGCACACTGCCGAGCATATATTGACCGGAACTATTGTCAAAATGTTTGGTACGGAACGTGCATTTACAACTCACGTCGAACGCAAAAAATCAAAAATAGATATTCACTTCGACAGAAACCTTACGGCTGAAGAGATTGCTGCAGTCGAAACTCAGGTAAATGACGTAATCGCCTCGAACCTTCAGGTGACTGCTCACATTATGTCCAAAGATGAAGCTCTCAAACAATTCAACCTCAGTCGCATTCCAGATGCCGAGGCTGAAACCGTGAGAATTGTCTCGGTGGGCGATTACGACTCGTGCCCCTGCATCGGAGCTCACGTCGAAAACACTTCGGAAATTCCTCCCGTAAAGATAATCTCAACCGACTACAACGAGGGCGTTTTAAGAATCAGATTCAAGTTTGCAAAGTAACGTGAAACTATTTTGCTATATATCAATTTTGGTCTCAGTGCTGATGGCGAGTTGTTCGCTCACACGCTATGTACCCGAAGGCGAACAGCTGCTAACAAAAAACTCGGTCAAAATACACCACCAGAAAGGAGTAACAAAAGACAAATCATATCAGGCCGAAGAGCTCTCGAAATATATCATTCAGCGACCGAACAAACGTCTGCTCGGCAACCAATTCTACCTGAGAATCTACAACTTGCAGGATACAGCAAAACATTCGTGGTGGAGCCGTATGATGAGAAAAATCGGACAGCCACCCGTAGTGTTCGACTCGCTGAAGATGGTCAATTCGACTCGCGAAATAAATCGCTATCTAAAAAACTGTGGTTTTCTTGAAAATAGTGTTTCGGCCAAGACTACAACTCGCAAGCGCAAAGTAAAGGTAAAATACGAAATAACCGAGGGCACCCCGTGGAGATTGGGCGAGATAAATTATGTCTTCGGAGACAAGTCGTTACAGTCGCTTGTGATGGCCGATTCGGCAAACTCGCTGTTGCATACGGGCGAGCTGTTCAACATTGCGATGCTCGATGCCGAACGAAAGAGAATCACCGAACTGTTGCAAAATCAAGGCTATTACGCATTTACAATCAACAACATATCATTTTTAGCCGATTCGCTGAACAAGGCCAATACGGTGAACATACGCACCATAATCCGACAAAACCAGCTCGGATATGACCAAAACGGTTATCCCGTCCGAGAGATGAACCGCATATATCGGATACGGAATATCGAGGTCAATATGGACTTCGACCCTACGCTGGCGATGACCGATGTCAACTATGAGAGCAACCTTGACACTTCCGTATTCAATGGAGTAAAATTTCTGACTACGGGCAGCTTCAATGTGCGACCAGACGTGTTTCTCAAGGCTATAAACATCTATCCCGGAGAGATTTATGATGCCGAGCAGGTGAAAAAAGCATACGACAACCTGATGAGGCTAAACTACTTCAAGACGGCAGTGTTTACATTCAGAGATGTCACCGATTCGATAGACAATCAGCCCGGACGCGGAGAAATCGACTTCAAAATCAACTGCACACCACGACTCAAACAGGGGTATAAATTTGAAGTCGAGGCTACGACAAGCTCCGACTACTATGGACTTCTGTTCACCGTCGGATACACAAACCGAAACCTGATGAAGGGAATCGAAACGCTCGACCTCAATCTGACAGGCGGTTATGAAATTATGCGCACCTCGGGTCGACAAAACTCCTATGAGTTGGGCATCTCCTCGATGGTGACACTTCCTCAGTTGATACTGCCCATAAACAAAGAGCTGAACAGCAAACTCAGCTCGCCGCGAACCAAACTCTCGCTGTCGGCAAACATTCAGGACCGCCCCTACTACAAGCGATTGCTGGCTGGCGTGGCAATGGGTTATAGCTGGAATATGGGTAAATATTGGTCAATCTCGGTAAACCCGATTGATGTAAGCCTGATTAAACTGTTTTCCATTAATCCGGACTTTTTCAACTCGTTGTTGAATCCATATCTCAAGCGCAGCTACGAATCGCAACTTATTGCAGGTATGTCGAGCTCGCTGCTGCTAAACAACTCAAAACGAGGAGAATTCCTAAACAGCACTATCCTGAGGCTCAACATCGAGACATCTGGAAATCTGCTCAATGCGATGTCGGGTTTACTTCAATCGAAACAGGGTTCGGAAGATGACCCCCACTACAATTTTATGGGCATCAGATATGCACAATATGTCCGAGGCGAGGCCAACTTCAGTTACAGAATCCCACTCGGAGCCAGCACATCATTGGTCTATCGTCTCTACGGAGGCCTGGGTGTAGCATACGGAAACTCGAGTTCAATCCCCTTCGAGCGAATGTTCTATTGCGGCGGCAGCAACTCGATGCGCGGCTGGCAGGCCAGAACTTTAGGTCCCGGAAATTCGACTATCGTGCGACCAGAATATCCACAACAGTTGGGTAACGTCAAACTCGAGACCAACCTCGAACTGCGCTTCCCCGTTGCGAACATCATTCACGGAGCACTGTTCTTTGACTTGGGTAATGTCTGGATTACAGGTAGCGGCGTGACCGAAGAATCGGAATTCAAATGGAACAGATTCTATCGTCAGTTTGGTTTCAATACGGGCATCGGCACCCGACTCGACTTCGGGTTCTTTGTCTTGAGACTCGATTGGGGTATCAGGCTCTTCGACCCGAATCTCGCACAAAACAATCGCTGGATAGACTCATTCCGCCTGAAAAACACCACGCTCAACTTCGCCGTAGGCTACCCCTTCTAACGGCTATTCGACAACGGCGAGATTGGGAGTACGGAATGTCTTGAATTCGCCATCCTGGTCGTAAACCAACAGAGCATCAATCTCGGGATTGTCGGCAAGAAATCGCTTGGCAGCCTCTAAGCCTACGACCATAAAGTATGTTCCCAGAGCATCGGCCATAGTTGCATCACAGGCTATGACTGTTGCCGAGAGCAACGAACTGACTACCGGTTCGCCTGATTTCGGATTTATAGTGTGCACGATTTTTCGACCCTCTGAATCGGTATAAAATTTACGGTAATTGCCCGAAGTGGCCAATCCGCGATTCTTCATTTTGAGCTTGATTATCAAGTCATTGCCCGGAATGTAATTACCCTCCTGCGGCGAATCAATGCCCACAATCCACGATTTACCCGAAGGTTTTTCGCCCTTTGCGTATATCTCGCCGCCAAGCTCAATCAAGTAATTTTCAATGCCATAATGGTCGAAAAGCGCAGCCAGCTTGTCTACCGTGTAACCCTGAGCAATAGCATTGAGGTCGAGCTGCACCCGAGGGTCAGATTTCACGTGTCGGTCGCCTTCGATGGAGATTTTCTCATATCCGACAAACTGCAACAGTGAATCCACGTTGGGCGATTGTGTAGCACCCTCGGCTCCGAAACCAAAGGCTCTGACCAGCGGCATCACCGTGATGTCGAACATTCCGTCGGTCAATCGACTAATCTCCTGAGCTCTATGCAGACAACAAACGAGATGCTCATCGAGCGAATCGGTCTGATTTGCATTCACTTTGCTCAGCAACGAGCTGCTGTTATATATCGACAACGATTTATCAATTCTGTTTATCAGCGAATCAATAGAGAACATAATACCCTCAGTCGTATCCTGAGCAATCACAATATGATAGGTCGAACCTTGAGCAAACCCATTTAAAATTACATTCTGGGGCTGTCTGGTGCAGCTCGACACCAAAAACAGAGCTACTAAAGAGGGCAATATGTATTTCATATTCGATTAAAATTAGGTTATTCAAAAAATCAACGACAAAGATAGTGAATCTCCGAGAAATAATTGCTACCTTTGGGGTGAGTATAAAATTTTATAACGCAATGAAGAAAGCTTTACTTTTTATTATGTCTGCCCTCTTTGTGGCAGGAACAAGCTTGGAAAGCCGCGCCGATGAAGGTATGTGGCTACCCAGCACAATCAACAAAACTCGCATCAAACAGATGCAGCAACGTGGTCTGAAACTCAAGGCTGAAGACCTTTACAATGAGAATGGCACATCGCTCAAAGATGCAATCGTGCTGTTCGGCACAGGTTGTACAGGCGAATTGATTTCGGGCGAAGGTCTGTTGCTGACCAACCACCACTGCGGCTACTCGGCAATCCAGAGCCACAGTACCGTAGAACACGACTACCTGACAAACGGTTTCTGGGCAATGAACCGCAGCGAAGAGTTGCCAACAGGTTTCACCGTATCGTTCCTCGTGAGAATGGAAGATGTTACCGACCAAGTGTTGGCTGGCACAAACGAGGAGATGACAACCGAAGAGAGAAACGAAATAATTAAAAAGAATGCCGAAGCAGTAAAAGCCAAAGCAAACGAAGGCAACTCATACAAAATCGACATCAAGCCCTTGTTCTATGGCAACCAATACTTTATGTATGTTTTCGAAGTATTTGAAGATATCCGTATGGTAGGAGCTCCGCCATCATCAATCGGCAAGTTCGGTGGTGATACCGACAACTGGGTATGGCCGCGTCACACAGGCGACTTCACGCTGTTCCGCATCTACGCTGACAAGAACAACCGCCCAGCAAAATACTCTAAAGATAATGTTCCCTACCGTCCGAAGAAGTTCTTTACACTCGCAACACAAGGCGCACAAGAGGGTGACTTCACATTTGTTTACGGTTTCCCGGGCAGCACTCAGGAGTATATCCTCTCTTACGGCATTGACTACATTGCAAACCAAGGCGACCCGCTGAAGATTGCTCTGCGCACAAAACGCCTCGAAGTAATGAACAAATACCAATCTTCAGACCCGGCTATCCGCATCAAATACGCATCAAAAAATGCAAATGTATCTAACGCGTGGAAAAAATGGCAAGGCGAAATGAAGGGTCTCAAACGTTTGGGTACCGTAGCGAAAGCACGCCAGCTCGAGAGAGAATTCACAGAATGGGCAAAGGATAAACCTGAATACCGCAACATCGTGAGC
>JAZOQL010000217.1:0-4339 GCA_045656065.1 Rikenellaceae bacterium
CGGCAAGGATGTTCACCCACTTCATAATCCGATACACTTTGTCGTTGAGCACCATAATTCTCTCCTTTGTTCACTGTGCTGTTGTTTTCTGTACCATAATGTTGAACGTATAGGTTGACACCACTCCGCCATTCGCGCCAACCTTTAACTGACACTCTGCCCGACCGCTTTGCACGAGCGCATTCGTCATATTCGCCGTGAAGGCGTTGCTCCCGCTCACACGCGTTGCGCCCGTAACCGTAGTGCGAGTTCCATCGGGCAACCTCACTGATACTTCTGCGGTCTCGCTTCCGCTCAGGGTCACGTCGTCCAAAACCATCTTCAGGACACGGCCTGTATCGCCTTGCACCATATAAACGACGGGATAGCATCGGAACACGTCTTGCGTGAGATGTATGGTCTGTTGAATACTCATTCCGTCTCCTTTATTCCGCCGTTGCGGTAATCGTGATTGCGCCCGCAACGTTGTCAATCGAAACAACCCCAGACGAGGGATTGTACGCGGCACTCGTTACATCCGTACCACCATTCGTGACTGTCACGGACGAAAGAGCATACCCTTCGTCAGCCGTAATCGTAGTCGTGTAAGCAGACGCATAATCGACCTTCGTTGCTGTGTTCGACGATGTGCAGTTCGTGAGCGTCAGCGTAATGGTCTGCGGTACAGGTGTGCCATCGGCGTAATAAAACTCGTACTGGCTTCCTTCGATTGCCGCCCATTGCGTTGAAAGCGCTGATATCGTACTCCAGTTCGTAGCCGCTTTGTAATCGCTCGAAGTGCCATCCCCCAAATGGTCATACAGGACTTTTGGTATGTAAATCGTTGCATCAGAACCTCGCATACCGCTTGTGTTGCCAAAAATGTTCGCGCTGACGCTGTTTGTAGCGCCTACACGAGTTGTCCGTCTCAAGATGAGCGTTTTCATAATTGTGCATCCATAGAATAAGTTTCCGCCCAAAGACGTGACTCCCGTACCGAGGTCAACAGTTCTCAGTTTTGTGTTTGCTTGAAAAAACGCACCATTCATAGTGCCCGACATCGACGGAAGACAAAGGGTTGCGATTTTCGTGCCGTTAATAATTTGGGTGCTGAAAGTAACGCTTGATGCTCTCGGTATATATAACGTTTCCAAGTTTGACGCACCTCCGCACGCACTCATATTGAAACTCGTACAATTCGGCAAACTTAGCCTCGTTATACCAGTGTGATTTGCAAACTTGTTCGCGGCGACGGTCTTCACCCCATCGTCTTCGAACTCCGTCAGCGTCCCGTCGATAATCTTTCGCAAAATCACTTCTGGTGCCATCGTTAATACTGTATTTGCCATTTACGATTCCTCCTGTGGTATCTCTGTGCCATCGGCATAGTGCGTTTCGTAGTACGAGCCTTCAATCTGCGCCCAAGTAATCGTGCCATATCCATCGACCACGCTCCACTTTGAATCGGCTTTGTAATCAAGCGACGTTCCATCGCCCAAATGGTCGTACAAGACCTTCGGAATGTAAATCGTACCGCCAGAGCCTCCAGATGCGAAAGGCGTGCCGCTACTTGCCCAAGCGGTTACAGTATGCGAACCTTGCACTGTCGTCCTACGGAAAACATATGTTTTCAGGTTGGAGCAGTTTGTAAACATATCGCCCCTTGTAGTGTTAAGCGTTCCCCCGACGTCAAACGCAGTTAAACTCGTGCATTTGGCAAATGCTGACCCATACATAGAATCCGTATCGCAAGCGAAGGACGTTATCTTTGAGCAACCGTTGAACGCCGCAGAACCAATCCATCCGAGCCTGTGCGGAAGATTCAGATTGACCAAGTTCGAGCAATTCTGGAACGCATAATCTGGCAATGCGCTTACAAGAGGCATCGAAACGCTTGTAAGCGAGGTGCACCCATTGAACGCGTAGTTCCCACCAATCGACGTTACTAACGGGAAATCCGCCGACGTGATTTTTGCGTTTTGGAAGGCATATGCACCTATGCTTGTTACGTTCGGCGTGTTGATTGTGGCCAAGTATGAGTTGTAGAACGCATACCCTCTAATCTTCGTAATCTCGCTGTCGTTATACTCGATAAACGAAGTGCTGTTCTGCAAGTGCAATACATAGTCATACGCACCAATCGTATCGTAATGCACTGTAAGGTACGGATAGCGATACAGGTTGTCATACACGTACCGTGCGATGGTCGGCACAGTCACTTCGCCTTGCAAGTACGCGTCAGTCAGGTTATTCCCGCTCGCGTCGATACCGCGCATTTTCATTATCTTGCGCATTGCAGTCGTAAAATCGTTGCTCGTGGTGTACGTCTTGTTGAACCCGACCAAACGAACACGACCGCCGTCCGACATATCGTTGACGACTTCAAAGCCGTCGGCAAGAGTTTCGTCAATGTTTTCAAGCCACAAGGTCGTGAGGTTGCTCGTATCGTTCAGTTCGAAGTTTTCGAGTTGCGCCAAGTTCCGAAGCGTAAGGTTCGTGACTGTATCGGGCAGATACAGATTCTTAATGCCTCCACCGTTTGCAAGCGTGACACCAGTGACCGCAGTCCCTTCCAGATGAAGCGTCTCAAGGTTCGTGCACTGGCTGAAGTCAATGCTACTCGTAAGGTTCGGGCAATTTCTGATGTCCACGGACTTCAATAGCGTGTTCGCACCGAACGTAACCTCCGTCAGGTTCTCGTTCGAGTAGTTCGCATCCGAATCGCCCAACTTCACGTCTTGCAATTTCGTTGCGGCGGCGAATGAGGCCGCGCCAACATAGAAGCCGCTCAAATCGCCCAAACTCTTAATCTGGTCAGCCGAGTAGATGCGCAAAACCGCGTCCGAGCCCATCGGATTCCAGTTTGTAGGAGAGACAAGCGTAGTTGCAACGCCTCTCGTTGCCTTCTGTTTCACGAGGTTCGAGTCGAACAGTGCCGCCGCATAAATATCAGCATACGGGGTCACGGTCAGGTTGGATTTCTGATACACACGCATCTGCAAGGTCGTCGCAGTCGCCAAACCCGCCGTATACTTCGAGTCGATGTACCTGAAGCGGTTATACAGCCACCACTTCCTCTGCTCTGCCTTTGAGCCGAGGCACATATACAGATTGTTCTCGCCATCGTCAATGAACGGTTTTACGTACTTGAAATAGGCATCCTCATTGTAGATGGCTTCGTTCCAAGTATTCTGGTGATTCTCGAACCTCGCCTCGATGTTCTCGTAGGAGATGATGCCCTCGGCACGAACATCCTTATACAGGTCTGCCAGTTCGGACGGGAACGCGTCGCGAACGTTGTTCCACATAACAGTCTGATAACCGTTGTAGACGCCCGCCGTGGTAGAAACCATATCGGTATCTTCAAGGGAGTAGTCGAACGCAAGCGCACCTTCGTTGTTGATACCAATGGCGGTATCCATATCGTAAGGCAACCAACACCACTTCGCTCCTTCGTGAGAAGCATACAGGGTCGGGAACGAGTTTTTGACGCGTGAGTCTACCATCAGGAAAAGTTCTGTAAACAGGTAGTAGAACAGGACGTCTTCAAGGTCGAAGTAGTCTTCCAGTTCGTTCCTGAACTTCGCCAGTCTATACGCGGCACTGTCAGTCGTGTAGGTCACTCCTTCGTAGGTCACGGACTCCGCAAGCGCATCGTCAGTAGCCGCCGTCGTATCGGTGGAGCAAATCCATTGAGCAACGACAGACAGGTTTGCGGGGTTGTTGTAATCCTCAGGATAACGAGCCTCAAACGCGCTCTCCCAACCAGTGCCAGTGAAGTCTGCCCGTTTGAACAGCGCCCAGTCGTTTGAGTTGTCCGTCGTTTCCCAAGACTCGTCTCCAGACGCAAATCCAAAGACCTTCGAGGACTTGTCGAAGTTCATATTATACTTGCCAAGAAAACTTGTCGTCCCCGTGTTGGTGTTCGACCAGAAGATGACGATGGGTATGCCGTCAATGCCCTGTCTCACGAGCGAGTTGTCATCCTGAGGCTCGGTCTTGTACGGGCACGCGTCGTTATACAGCCTTACCAGTTCAACGTTATTAGCACCTTCAGACGAAGCGTAGTCAGCCTTGAAGCAGAACACATTGGTAGGAAGGCTCTCGGTCGCCCCGCGCAGATAATAGTTGCTCGTGGTCTCCCCATCCTCATTCGTAAAGCCGCCGCTAAACTTGATTTTGTAATTCTTCCTCGGATAGCCCGCAGAAGATGTACCCTGAACGTCACAGGACGCCCCTTCAAAGGTGAAACTCTTTGTCGGGTCAATCGGGTTTGTATAAGAGCCCGAAATCGTCTTCTTATCGCCTTTGTAGGCGGGAAGCGAGCCAGACTCGATAATCAAAGTCGGATCGTAGCCAT
>JAZOQL010000218.1:0-4352 GCA_045656065.1 Rikenellaceae bacterium
AGTTCGTCGATTGTCTCAAAGTCTGACTCAAGCAGAGCGTTCAATTTGTATTTTGCTACGACCATTCCCGACAGGTCTACCCATTCAATCTGCTCTGGGTCGCAATTCGGTTCGGTGCACAGGGCGATGTAGCGTTCCAACGCTCGACGATAGAGCTCAATGCCTCTCAGCAACGAGCGCTTATCCATCTTGTATCCAAAATATTCGTACGACTCGCTCTGTGTGTTACAATTGTATAAATTGTTTAAAGTTGTATAACCATTGAGAATCTCGTTGATTATAAATGGATTATCCTCAAAACCGAAGTCGATTCTATCCGATTTCTCAGAAATACGGTTGTCTCTGTTTTTCCATTTTATGATGTCACGACCGAGTCCGCAATTTTGCAAATTTACTGCTGGCACAATTTTGGCCGATTCGTAACCTATTATCAATGAGAAGGGTAGTGCTGAAAAATCAACACTCTTATGGTGTTGTCCCACGACAGTCGAAAAGCAGCCAACCTTGACAGGCAGCAACATATACGAACTGCTGCCGAGTTTTGTTCCTCTTTCTGTAACTCCTTGATGGATAGCTCCGAGGCGGTATCTGTGGTTGCTCTGGTTCGAGCCGCTGCCGGCATTGAAAAACGAGGTTTGCAGTGCAATCAACAGTGTCGATTTATGGTGCGAAACGGTGTAAGGGCCTGCAAATAAGGCAGCTGCCTCGCCTCTGAGCAGTGTGCTATTGGCAAAAAACAGCGAATCGTTAGCACAAAATCCTTCGCCAATGACACAGCCTTCGCCTACGAAACATCTATTCAGAATGGATACATCTGTAACAGATGAGTCATTGGTCACTATGCAGTCTCGTAAAATTACCCCTGCGCCAATTGTTGACCCAATACCGATTGAGACGTTGTCAATATGCTGTACTCCAGATAGTTTGCTGCGCTCATTGCAGTTGAAGTTGAGTAATTGATTGCAGTTTTCGATAACACAGTCATTGCCAATATTTCCCCTGTTTGATTTCAGCTTTGATACAAATCTATCAATAGCGTTTTCAATTTTGTATTGGAAATTTTCAGCATCACGATACTTAACAATCAGCTCGGCTATCTGAGCATTGAGCTTTGTGAACAACTTGATACTACGGCCGTTATGTTCGTTCAGCGGGTCTATTTTAACTCCGTTGCCTCCTGTGCAGTTTGGTGTTGTTGCAATGCTCTGACAATTTTGTATCAGAGTGTTATCGCCTATATTATAGTTGTAGATTCCATCTGTAACATTTCGGATTGATGTATTGTTGCCAATTGTACAATCAACCAACTTTACTCTATATAAAACCGAATTGCCAATTTCAACTTTTCCACAAAATTCAACCCATTGAATCTGACTAAGGTTAATGCCATCGCAAGAGATAACGACATTCTTCCAATTGTCTGATTTACAATGTTGTGATTCTAATTTTTGAATCTCTTCTATCGTTAGATTTCGATACATCAAAAACTATTTTGAGTGTTTATTCAAAAGTTTTATTCCGTCTGAAGTTTGCTCAACACGACCAAGTTTCATCAAACGCCCAACTGCACGTTTGAAAACTTTTTTGCTCATATTAGTCTGATTATAAATATCTTCAGGCTTACTTGAATCGTTAAGTTTCATATATCCACCGTTGAGTTCGAGCATTTCGAGCAACTTGACAGATGCCGATTTTACCTCGTCAAATCCCTGTTGCTGAAGAGTGACGTCGATTCTGTTATCTTCGGTAATTTTCGAGACATAGACTTCGAGTTTGTCTCCGACAGAAATTTTGCGGAACAACTGATTCTCGTAAATAACGCCCCAATGTTTATTGTTAATAACGCCTCGGAAACCTCGATTCACAGGCGTAGTCACCAGAAAATCAACCTTATCCCCAACCTGAAGTTCAATCTCCTCATTGCGGATAAATGTGTTGAGTCGCGCAGTTCCCGTAACACGTCCTGTGACCGAATCTATATAAATAAAAACTGGATATGACTTGTGTAAGTCCATACGCATCAGTTGATTGCGTGTCGGTACAAATAAATCTTTCGGCAGCCCCCAATCCAAAAAAGCGCCATAAACAGTTTTGTCTACGACCTTCAGGAAGGCTACCTCTCCGACCGTAGCCAGCGGTTTTTCCGTAGTTGCTACGAGACGGTCTTCCGAGTCATTATATACAAATATTTCGATAGTGTCTCCAATTCGTAACTCGCTTGTAACGTAGCGATTAGGTAGCAGTACCTCATTTCCTTGTTCATCTGACAGATATAGCCCGAATTCTGAATTGCGTTCTACTCTGAGTGTTTGATATTTGCCTGACTCAATCATATTTTTTCAATGTTTTTATGGGTGCAAAATTACAAAATTTATTCATAAATGACTAACTTTGCAGGCTATCAAATTTATGGAGATATGAAAATTGCAATTTTTCAGATGGATATTGCCTGGCGTAATCCTCGAAAAAATCGGGATAATGTTGAAAAATGGCTCGAAGATATTGATA
Organism: Rikenellaceae bacterium; assembly: GCA_045656065.1. Taxonomy (GTDB): domain Bacteria; phylum Bacteroidota; class Bacteroidia; order Bacteroidales; family Rikenellaceae; genus CAJGBR01. Next base: position 2,509 of record JAZOQL010000218.1, read on the forward strand.
ATGACGTAGATATCGTGGTTTTGCCGGAAATGTTTTCTACGGGATTTTCGATGACTCCGGAGATTGATGCGGAACCTGTTGATGGCGAGACGGTGGGTTGGTTGATTGATGCTGCGCAACGGTTTGATATAGCGATAGTTACATCTGTGGCTGTGGTTGATAGTGGTGCATATTTCAATAGAATGTATTTTGTCGAGCCGTCGGGTCGTGTGGTTTGGTATGATAAACGACACCTATTTAGAATGGGTGGTGAAAATCAACATTATACAGCTGGCAATCAGCGTGTTGTGGTGAAATATAAGGGTTGGAGATTTTTGCTGCAGATTTGTTATGATTTGAGATTTCCTGTCTGGGCACGAAGTCTAAATGATTATGATGCAATAATTTACGTTGCAAATTGGCCTGAGGTGAGAAATGATGCGTGGGAAATTTTGTTGAAGGCTCGTGCTGTCGAAAATTCGTGTTATGTGATTGCGGCTAACAGAACAGGACGTGATGATAAGTTAAACTACATAGGTAATTCATTGATTTTGAATTACAAAGGCGGAGTTATTTCAAGTAATAGTTTAGGTCGTGTTGAAGCTGTTTTGGAGATGGAAAAACTCAACCATTTTAGGGAAAAATTTCCAGTACAGTTAGATGCAGATGCGTTCCGTATAGAGTAAATTTAGTGATGAAAAAGAGCGAGAATTTAATTGAGGTAATAGGGGCTAAAGTTCACAATCTCAAGAATGTAGATGTTGTAATTCCTCACAATAAACTAACTGTTGTGACAGGGTTGTCCGGTAGCGGAAAATCCTCGCTTGCCTTCGATACAATCTACGCCGAGGGGCAGCGCCGATATATGGAAACATTCTCGGCTTATGCGCGTCAATTTATCGGAGTGATGGAACGCCCTGATGTTGAGAAGATTACAGGACTGAGTCCGGTCATTGCCATCGAACAAAAGACTACGAATAAAAACCCGCGGTCGACTGTCGGCACAATTACTGAAATCGGTGATTTTCTGAGACTTCTGTTCGCAAAGGCTTCGGTTGCATATTCGCCTGAAACAGGCGAGGAGATGGTGCATTATACTGATAATCAAATAATAGACCTTATACTGAGCCAATTTGCTCAAAAGAAAATAGCACTTTTGGCACCGCTGGTCAAGGGGCGCAAGGGACACTATCGAGAGTTGTTCGAGTCGTTGCAGAAGAAGGGATATACACTTGCTCGGGTTGATGGCGAAATAGTTGAAATTCACGGGAATATGAGACTCGATCGCTATAAGATTCACGATATCGAACTTGTAGTGGACAGGCTTGTTGCGCGCGAGGATAATCGCCAACGGCTCGCAACCTCATTGCAAAATGCAATGAAACAGGGCAAGGGAACCATTATGTTATATGATTTTCAGGAAGATAGGGCTCGTTACTTTAGTCGTCACCTGATGTGCCCGACTACGGGGATTTCGTTTAACGAGCCGGCTCCGCACTCATTTTCGTTCAATTCGCCTCACGGAGCTTGTCCTCAGTGTAATGGCTTGGGCAGCGAGGCTGTATATGATATTGAAAAAATTATTCCTGATGCGGAAAAGTCTATAAATCAAGGTGGTATCACGCCGCTGGGGAGAAGTCAACTACCTTTTGTTAAGGCTAAACTCGAGGCTCTGGCCGAGCGCTATGGCTTTTCTCTGGGAGATCCTGTGAAGTCGTTGTCGGAGGAGGCTATGAAGGCTGTCATTTATGGTGATACTGAGCCACTTAAGGTGGAAAATAGAGTTGCAGGTGTGGCAAGCTACTATATGGTGAGATGGGAAGGAATTGAAGAATTTATCGAGCAGCAGCTCGAAGATACAACCG
>JAZOQL010000219.1:0-8970 GCA_045656065.1 Rikenellaceae bacterium
AGTTTTGCAATTTGAGTTTTGATTTCTGCGATTTCTGCTACGGTAGAGTTGTATTTTTCGAATACCTCGCGACCGTCGCTCATCGGCTCAACCGAACTCAAATCGTTGTTCTTTGCCAGTGCATTGAGTTCCTGATTCACCGTCGAGTAGCGCTCGATGGTCTGCAACATTCTGACCTGCTCAAGCGTAGGGCTCCAGCCCGAAACCGTAATGTCAACAAGCCCGAGTTCCTGCAAACGGCCGAGAAATCCCTCATAATCACTATGGTGCATAATAAGGGAGTATTTCATCATTGGTACTATCATACTGCGTCCTCCTCTGCTTGTTGTTTATTCTTGACTATCTTTTGCGAAGATTTCGAAAGATTTTCTTCGTCTTCGAGATAGCGTTTGATTTTTCTTATTGCATCTTCATAGCCCGGAATCTGAACCTTTTCATACAGGTTCACCTTCTGGGTTGTCTTTTTGCGAGCATATTCCAAAAGTTCGGTCTTTTTGCGATAGAATTCGCCCTCGATGCCGAGTCGTGCTATCTGCTTGAGCAGCTCGACTCCATCGTGAATCCACGCCGGTGAACTGAACATATCATACGATTTCTCATCGAAGATGATGTTCTGCAGCACCGGGATTCTGACCCCTGCGATTTTGGTTATGCTCAACTCGACGTCCTTGACTTTGAGCAGCTCTGAGTCAAACTCGCCCCACAACTGTGCCATATAGTCATAGCGAGCAAGCAACTCCTCGATTTGTGCCGAATATTGTTCGGACATATCGCGAGCCTTCTTCACCTCGAGTCTGAGGGCAGACTCCTTGCTCTTGATGGTTGGCAGAGCTTTGGTTCTGACCTTGAGCTGTTTGCCCAACTCGTTGAGTGACGTCTTGTTGAATTGATATTTTATTGCCATATCCTTATCGTGTTAAAGGTGGGCATCTGTTTTAGTTTTCGCCTTTCCAATATTTTTCGGTGAGTTCAGCTTTGATAGCCACTTCCGGTTTTGTGAAATATTTGGCAAACAGTCCCCAAGCGATATCCAACATCTTGTCGATATCAATATTTACGTCAATCGAGAGCAGTTCTCGCGAGTAGTCTTTCGCGAATGACAATGCACGTTCATCATAGTTGGTCAGGTCGAAACCGTTTTCCAACTTGGTCTTAGCATTTGCAGCATCGGCAAACAGACGGATTGCAGCATTCATTACCTGAGCGTGGTCTTCGCGAGTCTTCTTGCTGATTACCAATTGTTTTAGACGAGACAAACTGCGGAACGGGTCTACGATTACCTTGCCTGTATCCGAGTCGTTTCTCAAGAACAACTGACCTTCGGTGATATAACCTGTGTTATCGGGCACGGCGTGAGTGATGTCCCCTGCGTTGAGCGTAGTTACCGCAATAATGGTGATTGAGCCGCCATTTGGCAACTGAACAGCCTTTTCGTAGATTTTCGAAAGGTCTGAGTAGAGCGAACCCGGCATTGAGTCCTTAGACGGAATCTGGTCCATACGGTTCGAAACGATAGCCAACGCATCTGAGTAGAGGGTCATATCTGACAACAATACGAGTACCTTTTCGCCTTTGTCCACTGCGAAGTATTCAGCTGCAGTCAGCGCCATATTCGGCACCAGCAGACGTTCAACAGGTGGCTCTTCAGTTGTATTCACAAAACATACGATGCGGTCCAATACCCCTGCGTTCTCAAATGTATTCTTGAAGAACAGGAAGTCGTCATTGGTCATACCCATACCACCGAGGATAATCTTGTCTGCTTTAGCTCTGAGGGCTACCATTGCCATAACCTGGTTGTATGGTTGGTCCGGGTCGGCGAAGAACGGAATCTTTTGACCTGATACGATTGTGTTGTTCAAGTCGATACCCGCGATACCCGTAGCGATGAGTTCCGACGGCTGGATACGCTTGAACGGATTAACTGTAGGACCACCGATAGGTCTGATTTCGCCCTCGGTGATTGGTGCGCCCTGAATAGGCTGTCCGTATGCGTTGAAGAATCGGCCTGCCAATTGGTCGCTCACTCTCAATGATGGAGGAGTGCCGTGAAATACTACTTCGGCATTGTTTGGAATACCTTCTGTCCCCGAAAATACCTGAAGTGTAACGTTTTCACCATTGATTTTTACCACCTGAGCCAAGCGTCCGTCTACGGTTGCCAACTCATCGTTGCCGATGCCCTGAGCCTTGAGCGATACGGTTGCCTTGGTGATATTTTCTATCTTGGTATATATTTTTTGAAATGCTTTGGTTTCCATTACTTGTCGCTTTATTTGGTTTGACGTTCGGCTACGAGCGCTTCGATTTGCGAGTCATACTGCTTGAACTGTTCGCTTTGGTATTCGGCGTAGTTCATCTGCTTGAACAAGTTAATCAGGTTCTTGTAGAAGCCTGAACACTCTTCGAATGCCTTGAACGAGAATGACTTATTGCAAATGTCGATAACCTTTTTGTACATATATTTTTGGCGTTCGATAGGTGTATTCGAGTCGATTTTGTCGAATGCGTCTTGTTGCAGAATGACAAAGTCAATCAGTTCCGACTTCCAATAGCGGTCGTGGTAGTCGATGGGCACCGAGTCGTCACCCAAGATATTAATCTGTTCGAATGCCTCCTTACCGCGTTGCATAATGGTCTTGCCCTCGCGTACTCGGGCTACCCATTCCGAATCGATGTTCTGGTTGAGGTAACTTTCGATTTCGGGGTATTCCAAATATTTTGAGTAACTATCCATCGGGTCGATTGCGGGGTAGCGTTTACTGTCGGCACGTCCTTGTGACAATGCGTAGAAACAACGTGCAATCTTCTTTGTTGATTCAGTTACAGGCTCTTTCAAGTTACCACCCGCTGGCGATACGGTACCCATAAATGTTACTGAACCTGTCTGTCCGTTGTTCAGTTTCACGATACCCGCGCGAGAGTAGAAGTTCGAAATGATAGCCGAAAGGTCCATCGGGAATCCGTCAGGGCCGGGCAGCTCTTCCAGACGGTTAGACATTTCGCGCAGTGCCTGAGCCCAACGTGATGTCGAGTCTGCCAGAATCAGCACCTTCAATCCCATCGAACGGTAATATTCGCCAATGGTCATACCCGTATAAACTGATGCTTCACGAGCTGCTACGGGCATATTTGATGTATTACAGATGATGCAGGTACGTTCCATCAATTTGTGACCTGTGTGCGGGTCGTCCAAGTGGGGGAATTCTGCGAAGATTTCTACAACCTCATTGGCACGTTCGCCGCAGGCTACGATGATAATCACATCAGCATCAGCTTGTTTCGAGATGGCGTGTTGCAACACAGTCTTACCTGCACCGAACGGGCCTGGGATAAATCCCGTACCACCTTCGGCAATCGGGTTAAAGGTGTCGATTGCACGAACACCGGTCTCCATCATTCGGTAAGGACGTGGTTTGTTGTCGTATGCAGTGATAGACTTTTTAACCGGCCATTTTTGAACCATTGTCACATTATGTTCTGCGCCTTCGCTGTCTACCAGCACTGCCATAGTTTCGTTCACTGTGTATTCGCCTGCTTCAGTGACGCTCTTTACGGTGTATTCGCCAGCAAAGGTAAACGGAACCATAATCTTATGGTCAACCCACTTCTCCTTGACCGAGCCTAGCCAATCGCCTGCGCGCACCTTGTCGCCAGCCTTTGCAAGTGGTTTGAATTCCCACTTAACATCAAAATCGAGCGGTTCGGTGTGGGTGCCACGTTCGATAAACAGTGACGGCATCTTTTCCAGGTCGTTCTGGAGTCCGTCATAACTCTTTGACAGAATGCCCGGACCCAATGTCGCCTCGAGCATATGTCCTTGAAATTCGACTTTGTCGCCGATTTTCAGACCTTGTGTCGAGTCAAAAACCTGAACATAAGCCTTATTGCCGATAACCTTGATGACCTCTGCCATCATTTTAATCTCTCCCAGCGTGATGTAGCAGATTTCGTTCTGTCCCACAGGACCATTGATATCCACTGTCACAAGGTTCGAGATAATACCTGATACCTGACCGGTTGTATTCATATATTTTGTTTTTAATTATTTCTTTTGAGTTAATTCTTCGCTGCGGCTATCAACCAAGTCCGAAGCTCGCAAACCGTTGCTCAACTGGCGGAACAGACGTTCGCCTTCGGCCTTGTCGAGTTTGAGCCAGCGGTCGATGATGTTTATCTTCACCAGATAGCACAAGATGCGATTCATATTGAAGTAGTCATAGGTCGTGAACTCTTCAGCCATATCCCAACGCATCTTGTCCAAACGTTTTTCGCGCTCGAGGATATTTGGTGTGTCGAGAATCTGTATGAGTGTGTCGATATATTCCACGTGCTCTTTCAGTCCGAAATCAACAGCCTGACTCTTCGACAGTAATTCGATGATTTCGCCTCGGCCAACCACCACCTCTTTGGGAGCAATGCCCGACTTGCGCGCACTTGTTGCTGCAATGACGTTGCGAGTGATTTGCTCGAATTCCGCCCATTTGCGAATGAATGTCGACTTGCTCTTGGCGCACATATCGTAATATGCGCTCCACAGTTGGTTTGACAACGGCAGCTCGACGTCAATTGCAGATTTGGGTTTTGATTCGAACGGGTCGGTTGTTTCGTCAGACTCCTGAGCGCGTGCTGCCTCGGCATAGGCGTTGAGTACGCGGCTCAGCGGTGTGTCGAATTTTTCCGGGTGTTCAATCAATTCGGCTATACTCTCCTGAGAGATGTTGCCCAAAAGATTGTATCTGGATTTGCCTTCACGAGCCGATAGAATATTTTCTACGTCATAGCGCCCGTAAAGCAATTCGAGGTGCTTGCGGTCAGACGTTGAAATCTGTGCCGAAATATCGGCGCGTATGGCAAGCGCATCAAATCCCTTGACCTGAGAGTCTATCTGGTACTCTTTGAGTCCGGCTACGAGATAATAATAGTTTTGGCTCATACCGTTTGGGTGGTTTATTTACCGAAAATCATATCTGCAATCTGTGGACGCAGATATTCGCTTATGAGTGTTTGGAAATCTTCGTCGGTGAAGCTCACATAGAATCCGCCATCTTTAGGTGAGATGCGGAATCCCGATTTGAGCGCACCTGTTCTGACTTCGATATCTTGACCGAGTTCTTGGCTCAGGGCGTTTCTTACAGAAGCGATGAACTCTTCCTTGGCATTTGCTGACAACATAACGTCCAGAGCAATGTTCTTTTCCGAGCTCCAGTTACGAGCAATTTCCATAATCAGATTCTTCACGAAGTCCGAGTCAGAATTGGCTCTTGTTACGGCATTGTCAATGATATTTGAGGTGATTACGTTCTGAATCTGCTCTTTCACCGCGCCGATGCTTTGACGGGCAGCCAATGCCACTTCGGTTGCGGTGTTCTTTTTCAGTTCTTCGGCCTGACGACGAGCATCTTCAATAATCTGTTGTGCCTGAAGAGTAGCCTTGTCTATGCACTCTTTAGCTTCAATATGTGCTTGTTCCAATACTCGGTCGGCTTCTTGTTTGCCTTTTGACAATCCCTCGTTATAGAGTTTCTCAGTCAACTTTTGCAGTCTGTTTTCCATTGTCTGAATCTATTTTTATTTTTATCGAACCTCGCAAAGGTACGAAAAAGTGTTAACATCGCAAAATCAAAAATCTTCAAAATTCCTATGTAAATGTTCTAATTGAAAAAAAACTTGTAATTCAGAATATTTTTTGAGATAAAAATATTAATTTTACGCCATTCAAGTGGTGTTTTATTATGATAACGATTTTAACGGATTGCTCTTTAAAAAAATTTAATACTTTTGGATTTGATGCACATTCAAAATATTTTGTTGAGGTGGCAGATGCTCGGGAGTTGAGTCTTGTGATGAACTTCTGTAAAGAACACGCGTGTCGCTGGCAAGTGGTGGGCAGCGGTAGTAACTTGTTGTTTACCAAGAATTTTGATGGTGTGACAATATCTATGGCTACGCGTAAAATCGAGATACTCTCTGATGATGGACACTCTGTTGTGGTGCGTGCCGAGGCGGGCGTCGTATGGGACGATTTTGTCGGATTTTGTGTGAAAAATTCGCTCTATGGAGCCGAGAATCTATCGGGAATTCCGGGTACGGTGGGGGCTTCGCCGGTGCAAAACGTCGGCGCTTATGGCGTAGAAGCTAAGGATATTATTCAACAGGTCGAGTATTTTTCGACAGACGATTTGCAGTTTAAAACCATTGTGGCTGAGGATTGTCAATTTGCCTATCGAGACAGCATATTCAAACACGAATTGGCTGATAGGGTAGTTGTTACTGCGGTTCAGTTCAAGTTGTCAAGGGTTGAGTCCTACAACTTGAGTTATGGCAATCTCGGTGGGCGTGTGGCTGAATCGGGCAGCGAGCCAACGCTCGAGCTGGTGAGAGCTGCGGTGTGTGCAATCAGAGATGAAAAGCTGCCCAAGCCCGGAGTAATCGGCAGCGCCGGAAGTTTTTTCAGAAATCCGATTGTGTCGGTTGAGGTTGCGCAGGGCATTGCTGAAAAATATCCTGATGTAAAGTTATATCCTGTTGATGCGGAGCGAGTAAAAGTTCCGGCCGGGTGGCTTATCGACCGTGCTGGCTGGCGCGGTTTCAGACGCGGAGATGTGGGTGTGTATGAGCATCAGGCGTTGGTGTTGGTTAACTATGGTGGGGCTACGGGCGAGCAGGTTCTGGCTCTTGCCGAGGAGATTCGCTGTGATGTGAAACAGAAATTTGGAGTGGAATTGGATTTCGAAGCAATCGTTATTTAATGTGTTTATTGAGATTAGGTGATGGAGTTGTTATTGTTTGACCGTTTTATTAAGTATATAGCAGACAACAAAATATTGAATAATGACGATAAATTGTTGTTGGGCGTCAGTGGGGGAGTCGATTCGGCTGTTATGCTCGATATGTTTGTTCGAGGCGGATTTAATGTGGCCGTAGCTCACTGTAACTTCCAGCTGCGGGGCGAGGAGTCGATGGAGGACGAGCAGGCTCTGGTGGAGAAGTGTAAAGACTATGGTGTTACCTTATATAATATAAGGTTTGATACCAAAGCTGAAATGGAGCGTACGGGCGAGTCGGTGCAGGTGGCAGCTCGTCGTCTGAGATACACCTGGTTTGAACAAATTCGTTCGGAAAACGGGTTCGATAAGATTGCCATTGCGCATAATGCTGATGATTCGGTGGAGACATTCTTTATTAATTTGGTGCGTGGGTGCGGAATCAAAGGGCTTACGGGTATATCTAATATAAATGGTAGGGTAGTGCGTCCTCTGTTGTTCGCCTCAAGACGAGATATTGTCGAATATGCAGTCAGTCACAAAATAAAATATAGAGAAGATTCATCTAACTCATCTACGAAATATCTGCGCAATAAACTGCGTCTGGGGGTAATTCCTAAATTAAGGGAGATTTCGCCGGCCTTTGGTGCTACGATGACCGGAAATATTGCGCGCCTGACCGAGTGTCTGTTGTTTATCGACCACCAGCTCGAGGCGTTGCGCAGCCGGGTGGTCACCACTGAAGCAGATGGTCGTTCGGTGATAGATGTCGATGCGATAGATAAGGGACTGCCGCTGGCCTTTGTGTTAAGGGAGCTGATGTTGCCGTGGGGATTTAATGCCAGTGTGGCGGAAAGTGTGGCTCATTGTTATGCGTGCGGCGAGTCTGGTCGTAGATTTTACGCCGTAGAGTATGCTGCGTATATCAATCGCGGGAAAATTATAATAGTAAAGGTCGCAGAAAATGACCTTTGTCAATGGAATATTGAGTCGTTGGATACATCGTTTGTGCACGGAAATATGAAATTTAGGCTCAAAACGGGAGATGCCGAGTATCTCGATTCGTTGAAACGACCGGCAAATGTGGCGCTGTTAGATGCAGATAAAATCGAGCTTCCGCTGGTCTTGAGACGCTGGTCAAATGGCGATAGCTTCGTTCCGTTCGGAATGAATGGCAATAAAAAGGTCAGCGACTTTCTGATTGACGAAAAGGTGCCGATGCCGGACAAAGAGTGTCAGACGGTAGTGACCTCGGGCGAGCAAATCGTCTGGTTAACAGGATATAGGATTAACGACAACTATAAAATTACGGCCTCGACACAGCGCTATCTTGAGGTAGTTGTGGCTCCGATTTCAATGGTTGAAGAGGAGTGAAATAAAAAAAAGTGAAAAAAAAGTGCTTGATTTTTTTGGAATATAAAAATAAAGTAGTACCTTTGCACTCGGTTCTTTGAAAAAACAATGGCTTTTCAGGTAGTGATGATTGTGTGTTGTGAATGAAAAGTTCTGATTTTTGAAAAAAAAAGTGCAAAAATGTTTGGAGAATGAAAAATAATCCGTAACTTTGCACACCGAAAACAAGCCGATGTAGCTCAGTTGGCCAGAGCAGCTGATTTGTAATCAGCTGGTCGGGGGTTCGAATCCCTCCATCGGCTCAAAATAGAAACGTTGAAGTTCTCGGATAGTTGGGAAGATACCAAAGTGGCCAACTGGGGCAGACTGTAAATCTGCTGACTTATGTCTTCGTAGGTTCGAATCCTGCTCTTCCCACAAATCTTTTCAATGTTATTGAGCGATTTCTCTGCTCGTGCGGAAATTCTCTGTATGGGTGGAGGTTTGTTTTATAAGGTTGATAGGTTTCACTGCGGAAGTAGCTCAGTTGGGAGAGCATTAGCCTTCCAAGCTAAGGGTCGCGAGTTCGAACCTCGTCTTCCGCTCGAAAGAGATAATGTCAGATTACGTGAAGCAATTCAGGGAGAAATAGGCTTTGACGTAGTCTGCTTTGGTTGAATAAAAGCTTGATGCAGAAAAATAATAATTTTTAAAACAGTTTCAGATATGGCAAAGGAAAAATTTGACAAGTCCAAACCGCACGTAAACATCGGTACTATTGGACACGTTGACCACGGTAAAACTACTCTTACCGCAGCTATTACAACAGTATTGGCTAAGGCAGGTCTTTCAGAATTGCGTTCATTCGACT
>JAZOQL010000220.1:0-11042 GCA_045656065.1 Rikenellaceae bacterium
CGCTGTTCTCGATGTCAGTACCGTAGACAAGAGCGTCCTTGGTAGCAGCAACAAGAGCGTCAGCACCCTCAAGACCCTCGACAGGGATGATGGTGATGCGGGAGTCACCGAAGTAAGTGATGGACTCTGATGCAGCGTCGATGACAGGACGGTTAGCGCAACAACCGCTGTTAGACTCCTGAATGTAGTTGCGGAACATAGTAGGACTTACGAAGATGTTGACACCCTTCTTAAGCATCCTGCTGTCAAGAGCAGCAACGACACCGTCGATTGCCTGAGTTGCGGTAGCACCATCAGCATAGGTGAGTGCCTTCTCGGTGTTGTCGGTAGCCTCAGCAACGTCTGAAAGGAAACCATTGATATCAAGGTTACGGTCACCGTTCCAAATAAGGTTCTCAAGAGCAGAAGAAATTGCATTCATATTGCTCTCAACAATCTTCTCTTCGAAAGGAAGGGTCTCGCGGCCCGCTTCGAAACGAAGTTGGTAGTTCATATACTTCTCTTTGAAATCAAGGTAGCACCATTCTTTCTCAACCTCAACGGTCTTGACCTCGATGTACCTCTGTGAGAAGGTGTCGGAACCTGAAGGATTCCAACCACAGGCACCGCTCTGAAATTCGACCTCTGAATCAAGATAGTTCAAAGCGTCCTTGTGCTTAACGTTGAGCATAAGTTCAACATAGTCAAGGGTCTTAGCACCAACCGCTGACTTGACGAAAAGTTCGTCCCTGTGCTCGTTAACGTACTCAGGAAGTGAGTTAATGTTTAATGTAGTAGCCATAATTCTTTATTTTCTTTTTTAATTTTGATTATTCGTAGACTTCAGGAGTGTCGATTGCAGGAAGAGTGTCAACAGCATAAGGAAGAGCAGCAGACCTCTGAGAAAGGGTAATCTGATAACCTGAAAGGTCGTCAAATGCCTGACCTGACTGAGCAGTCTCTTCTGATGCGGTAACGGCAGACCCGACTCCAAGCACCCAATTAACATCGTTATTGTCAACCGCTATAACGACCAACTTCTCGTTTGCCAAAGCCATCAATTCGATGTGCTTCTCAGGACGCATACGGACGAAGGTAGCGTTGACGGTGTTGGTGTAATACTTGACACCATTCTGTGCATTAACAGTCAATGTTGAAGTAAGGGATGAACTTTCGTCCATAATGTAATACTCATAGAAAGTAGCACCTGTAGCACCACTTGCTGCAGCGATGGTAACCTTATGACCGCTCTGAGCAGGGGTGAGTGTCCATTCTCTTGCAAGACCGATGAGAAGCCTCTTAAGTCCCGCAACAGCACCTGAGCATTCCTGACCCATACCAACTAATGAATATGCAGTACAACTTGTAGCCATAATTCTTTAATCTTTATTTTTTGATATTATTATTATTCAAACCTTAAATTATTTACGGAGATAAGACAAACGGGTCTTCTTTTCCTCGATTGTAGTCTCCTCTTCTACAGGGTCAGCGGCAGGAGCCTCGACGGATGCGAGTTTGCCTTCCACCTCAGCGATGCGGCCCTCAAGAGCAGCGATGCTGTTTACAATCTGATTGAGTCCTTCGACGATAGCGTCGATTCTTGCTTCAAGGGCAGCGATACGGTCTTCCTCTGCCTCAGGCTCGGCTTCTGCTTCCGGTTCGTCAGCAGGTTCAACTGCAGGTTCCTCTTCGGCAACGACATCTTCTGCAGGTTCCTCTGCAGGTTCCTCAGAAGGTTCAGGGATTGTTTCAACCTCAGCCTCAGGGTCTCTAATCTCAGCAACCTTGCCGTCAACGATAACGATGGTCTTGTTATCCTCGGTGATGTACTCACCGTCAGGAGCGGCAACGACTTCGCCTTCCTCGTTACGGACAAAAACCTCCATACCCTCTTTGAGGTCGCCTTCACCGTCCCATATGAGAACAGCCTTGTCAGTCTTAACCTCGCCCATAGTGATGTTCAAAAGTGACTTAAGAACAACTTTGAGTTTTTCTGTTATTTTCATACGTTTTCTTTGTTATTTAATGTTATTTAGATAATTGACTAAGTCCTCGATGGAGTCCAATTCCTTCTTCTCATCCTCCGACAGGGTACTCTGTATATCAACGGAGAAACCGCGTAGACTGCCGTCCTTGATGAGCTCCCAAACCTTGTCGTTCTCCACCTTTGCGGAAAGGAACCAAGTGCCGTCAGGAAGGTTTTCAAACTCCTTCGGAGCGATACCCCTTTCCTTGTTGAGAAGATAACTCTCATAGAAGGTAATTCCGTTAACGCCCCAAGAGTGTTGTACGTTCCCCTCATCCTCTCTCTTATCCTTGAAGAACTTGATTGCGTACTTCTTGATGGTGTCTGCGGTGAATTTGATGTAGTATTCGAAACTGCCTTCCCTGCGGTAAATAGGAAGGTCAGGGATAAGGACAGGGCCGCTTATTGTACGTTTCTCCTCGTTGATGGAAAACTGTATCTCGGTCTGCCTTGAGAGTTGGATGAAGTTCTGTTCAATAGCAGGATAATCAACGATGCTGACGTTGTTGAAAACGCTGTCGTCGTTGATGTCCACAATGTATATCGGTAAGCCTTTGTAGTCAGCCATAATCTCTTTTATTTTTGATATACTGGCTTTGTTTTTTTGAAAATATTCCTGTATTTATAGTGTATGGAAGAAATTTGGAAAGACATAGTTGGATACGAAGGATGGTATCAGGTATCGTCAGAAGGACGAGTAAGAAGTTTAGACAGAGAGGTAAAGCACAATTATGGCGGAATTGCAATAAAGAAGGGCAAGATATTAACACCAAGGCCAAATTTGACCAACCACTGCCAAGTTACTCTCTGTGTTAATAATAAACGGTATTATCCATTTGTTCATCGTCTTGTTTGGGAAGCGTTTAACGGCCCAATCCCCGATGGTATGCAGATAAATCATATTGATGAAAACCCGCTTAATAATAGGCTTGACAACCTTAATCTTATGACCCCAAAGGAGAATACGAATTGGGGAACCTGCATTGAAAGAAGAGCGAAAATTCATTCTGAATCTATGAAAGGTAAATATACATATGCGGATAACCCAAACGCGAAGGCTGTTGTTCAGTATGATAAAGAAGGGAATATCATCAAAGAATTTGATTGCCTAAAATCAGCAGCGGACTATTACAACATATGCTACCAAACAATATGGCAGCACATTATAGGCAAAACTAAAACTTGTCACAACAGCATTTGGAAATACAAAAAGGCGGGATAAACACCCGCCTTATTTGCTTGATTATCAGAATGTTGCTTCTTGGTCGGTTACGCGAACTCGCTCTTGTACTCGATTGATTTCCTGAACGCTGACCCATATTGGTTGGTTGAGAGCATCTTCCTCTTCACTCGTCTGCAGAGTACGGGTGTAGGTGTAAGGATTGGTCTCAGCAAGTGATGGTTGAGCAACTGCAGGAGTGTTTGAGTTCGCACTCGGTACGGATGACTCACCCTTAGGATTGGTCTTCCAAATCTGAATGACCTGTGCGAGACCCGACGCAAGCGTTGCAGCCATAGCCACACCCTTTGCAATAGCACCGCCAGGCGTTTCAGCAAGGGCAGACGTTGCAGCAAGATAGGTGTTAATCAAGGCTTTCGCGGTTGCCGTAGCCTTGTAAGCGACGGTATTCTGTTCAAAGAGTCCGCTCACAGAATCAAAGAGGTCTGCATAGCCTTGCAACTCACTCTTCTGAAGGGTCTTGAGAGCCTTGTTCCTGTTTTTGTCAGCCTTAGTATTGCTGTCAATCATCTTCTTGTACTGCTGTACATAGCCCTCTGCCTGTTCTTTTCTGAGTGCTGCGAGTTGCAGTTCCTGTGTTGTCGTATCCTGATTGGCGGCTTTCTGTATCTCAATGAACCTCTCCAACTCCGCAATCTTTGCCTCCGTCATTTCAACGTAAGCCTGATACTCTGCATCGTTGTTTGCCTTGATAGCATCGTAGTAGGAATTAAGTGAGTCCTTGTCAATCTCCGCACCCTCAGGGGCAATAGGAGTCTCAAGGGTCTTGACCGTATTGTTGTAGTTAGTGTCAAGGTCTTTGAGAGCAGCGTTGAGAACCTTTACAGCCTCGGCAAGTTCCTTAGCCTTCTGAGCCTTTGTATCAGCCTCAATCTTCTTGTTAAGAGCATCCTGTTGTTTTGCTGCATCAGCCTGTGCCTCAGCCAATTTTGCCTCCGCATCAATAACGGCAGCAGTAGCATTTGCCTCAGCCATCTTAGCCTCTGCGGTAGACCCTGTAAGAGCATTCTGCTTGCGGATAACGTCGGCCTCAGCAGCCCTCATAGATACCTCTACCTTTGCGAGTTCTACACTCTTCTCCTTGACCTTGTTAAGGGCTTCCTGAGCGGTCTTCCAATCCTTCTGTTCCAAAGCCTCTCGGTATTCCCTTTCCGCTTCTGCCAACTCCTTGTTGACCTTGGCCCTCTGTATGGTCAATCCTCTGAGAGTTGCATTCAACTCGTTCTCAGCCTTGGTGAGTTTGCGTACTTCCTTCTCGGTTTTCTTGTAATCCTCGACAATCTTTTCAGTGGCCTTGCCCGCATCATCCCAAGACTTCTTAATCGACTCAATCGTCTGCAAGCCAAAGAGTTTACCCAAGTCGGACTTTGCAAGCCAATTGTACTTGTCTATAATCCAATCGATGACAGGCTCAAGGCTTTCCTTTATCTTGTCCTTGACCTTGTCAACGAAGTTGATGACAGGTTCGAATGTGGTCTTCAATCCTTCGGCCCATTCCTTCATCTTCTTGACATAATCCTTGATATGTCCGTAGATGGAGACGATAGCCTCTCCCATATTCGTTATCCTCTCCTTCGTCTGATTGAAGATGGTGATGATGACCTGAAGCGTTGTTTGGATAACCTTGCCCGCCTTGTCGCTTGACTTAAGGCTTTCTACGAAAGTAAGGAATTTGTCTGCAGCGTCCTGAGCAGCCTTCTGTATCATCACCAATACCGTCTTTACGGGAACCATAGCCTCGTTCCAACGTTTCGTATTCTCCTCACTACTCTTGATACCCTCTGCAAGGAACTTGATTGCACCCACAAGGGCAAGGACTACAGCACCGATAGGGTTAGCAGCGAGTTTAAGCATAGATGCGTTGAGAACGCCCATATTGCCGCTCAAGCCCGTTGCCGCTCCACCGAGTTGACCGAAGGCATCCTTGATGCTTGCAGCATAGTTACCCACATTCGCCTTCCAATCTCCTGCGGACGTTCCCGCCTCGCGTAGTTTGTCGTTGAGTTGCTTTAACTCTGTTGTTGCCTCCTTGTACTCCTTGGAGTTCATATCCATAGCATTACGCTCCTGATTGAGAAGTTTAATCCTCTCTTTCAGTTCGTTGATGCTGTTAACCTGTTCCTTGTTGTATGCCGTAAGAGTCCCCTTAGCCGCCTTGTTGATAGCGTCTACCTGCTTCTGAGCGTTGCGTAACTTCTCTGCGGTCTCCCTCCACTTTTCGGAACCTGCGGTAAGGGTTGCAAGTTCGTCCTTGTAAGCCTTTACCTCCTCCTTGAGTCGCTTGAAAGCACCAACGGTTTCGTCTATAACTCTTTTAGTATCTTTAGCCATTTTTGCCTTTTACATTTTAATATAGATTATGGCTAAGCCGACCCTCCTGCCTGATATATAGTCCAACTCATATTTGCCAACTTGACGTAACTACCATTTTCGTATTTGAACGGATATAGTGTGACTTCCCTTGAATTTGCACTGCTGTTTGACTGAACCGTAAAACTAATCGTTCCCGTTCCTGCGCTTCCGTTTGCTGATACCCAAGGAGAACCCGTATTGGAATCAAGAGGTGGCAAACTACCATCTGACTTTCGTAATGAAAATGCACAATATGATACATAGGTAGGAAGAGTTGCACTTCCCGTCTTTTCTCCACTCGCTTTGTAGGTGTATCTCGTTCCCGATTGCGTTGCGGTGAAACTACCTGCCATCTGATTGATTGATATTGTCTTTTCTTCATCATCACTTGTACGGGTTATGGTAATAGTTCCATTCCTACTTGTTGTGTTAGGATTTTTTTCTACGTAGAAGTAAAGCGTATGAGTGCCACCGCTTCCGCTACTGCCACCCGCAATTATGTGTATCCAAGAATCAGATTCTAATACACTATATCCACTATCTATTGTAATAGTTGCGGTAATTGTTTGTTCTGCAGGTTGATAACTCGGATTACCTGAATAATTTGCGTAGTGAACGTTGACCGTTGTCGGGCTTACCTCAAACGTATCTTCATCTTCCGTTTCGTCAGCATCCTGCTCTATGGATATGTTGTAACTGTTCTCGCTGTCGTACACCGTAATGCTTCCGTACCTTTCCGCAGCACCCGTTCCCGTATTGTCGTCAACGTAGAAGACAAGCGTACCTGTACCTGCAGAGTGGTCGTAATCTGCGATGTGTATCCAACTGTCGTTCACCGTATGGTTCCAAGAGTAAAGCATCCTCACCGTTACGGTATGGTTTATCGCATCCATAGCGGTAAGATAGAAGGCATTAGGGTCAGGCCCAAGGGCTATGCTTCCACCTTGTTCAAATGTATATGTTAACGTATGGCTTCCACTCGTTATTACAACACTTCCCGTCCTGCTTATGCCGCTGTTCTGTGCTATGGAAAGTCTAACAGACCCAAAATGGCTGTCTGTGTCCGCATTAACAGTAATCCAACTTGGAGCGGTGTACGTCCAAGGGGCTGTTGCAAGGGAGAAGGTAAAGTAAGCCTGTGTTGCATCGGGCATCGCGTTTGAACCACTTGTAGGGTTAATCTCATAAGGGCCATATTGATAATATATACCGTCTGACTTGTTTCCCAATACATCGAAATCAGACTCCTCATAAGTACCGTATTCTATCTTAACCTCGCAACTTCTTCCTGAACCCGTATTCTCATCAAACACCCAATAGTAGATATGGCTTCCCGTACCCTTGTCGGTTGTGTTCGGGCTACTGCTTGAATAAGATGCAGGGTTACCGTCCTCATCCAAGATAGTTACATAATTCGGTACGGAATACCAATACCAATCATAGTCGCAGTCAACCATAACCTCCTTAACTGTGTTGTAATAAGGAACCTCATAGTCACCCTTGTTAACATTAGGCTCGATTATGTCATCATACTGAGTGAACTGAGTTATTGATGACGCTGTATCAGTATCGTAGTCTATTTCAGGCCGGTATGTTCTTGTAGTCGCTCCCGTTCCGTCAAAAGGTTCAAAAACAAAGTAGAATGTATGCGGATTACCACCGTCGGCATCCTGCTGTCCCGCAGGGTCGTTTACAACCATCGGACTCGTCAATTCAGCGTCGGAATAAACCGTAATCCAATTAGGGACGTTGATGAACCACCAATCGTCGTCGCTTGTTACAGTTACCTTCCTGACACCGCCAATGCTACTGACAGAAAGACGGTCAGAAATACTGACGTTGTGAACGGGTTCTGTGTCAGCCCTCTGTTCGAAGGAAATATGCTGATACTTGTGATAATCCAATTCTCCATCCAAGTTAATCCAACCAAGGGAGAACGAATCACTTCTCAAAACTCCCGTTTCATTCTCATCCCAAGTGAAGGTAAACACATTATATCCTCCGCTTGGAATAAATGGATTGATATATGAAGGGTCTACCTCGTTACCCTGATAGTAAGCGGTGATATAACCGTCAGCATTAGGCTGAGGTCTAAACCAAAACGGATAGTCTGAAAGGACTTTGACATACTTGTTTCCACCTGCAGCAGGAACAGGACTCAAATCACTTCCACTATTGTAGTCTATAATCGGCTGACGATACTGTGTAAGAGAAACGCTCTTCGTTATCGTTCCAAGAGTGAAGGTAATGTTACCCGTTTTCTGTGCTGTAGTAGTGTTGTTCGATATCGTACTGACAGTAAGCGTATTGCCGCTCCTGACCGCGTTGAAGATGCCGTTAGAACCGTTGACAAACTCCCAATTGCTGTTGCTTGCATCGATGGTGAATACAACGCTGTTCTGACCTGACGTAGTCCAATCGAAGGATGCGGAAGCAGGACTGACGTTGAGATAGGTCTGTTCCTCTTCCTTTCCATACTGATTGAACGGGATTCTTGTTGTATGTGTGTCCCAATAATTTGAACCTATCTTTCTGAACTTGAAAATCAGGTTGTGAGACCTTACGGTCGTATCAGGGTTCGAATTGACAGTGACGTAGAACGTCGCTCCTGTGGCCATCGCTGCAGTATACGCGGTGTCACTTTCGTAGGTATGTCCGTTGCTGTCAGATACGTCCATCCAAGAAGGAATAGTGCCGAATCCGAAAGGATATGGAGAATAGATGGTAAATGAATAGACACCACCTGTGGCGGGAACCTCCATAGGATTGCCCGAAACAAGTGTCATCGTCGGGATGCCGTACTGATATACGTTAACCTCCCTCGATATGTTTCCACAGATTACTATCACCCTGCTCTCCTTTGTGTAGTTATCGGAATTGGGGTTTTGCGGGACGATAGATACCGTCCCGTTCCCGTTACCCGATGATGGTGTTGCCGTAAAAATGTTGCTTGCCATTACTCTTCGTCTGTTATATTTACCGTCCAATCTCCGTTAGACGTTATTGTCAAATTCTGTCCTGTTGTGCTGTCGTAGTCGAATGTCAGTTCGTTTGGTGATACAGACAGGCTGTTACCCTCTTGCGTAAGTGTAGCCGTCGCCCTTGCAGTAGTGCTGTCGATACCCGTTGCAGTAAGCGTTATCGTCGTACTCCTGCTTGCACCGCTGTTTGCCGAAACCGTTGCGGTAATGGTATGATTATTCTCGTTAACCATAACGGTACAGAACGACATTGAAGAAGCCACAGCGTATGTTCCGCTTTGGATATTTGCGGAAGTGAAGGTGAAGGAGTATCCGTCAATGCCACTTCCTACCGTTGCCGTACTTGGACTGATACTGAGCGCGGGTGTGGTATCGCCCTCCTGAGTGAAGGTATAATGCTCATAATGGTCATCGCTGTCCTGCAATCCTATTCTGTATGTCCTTTCAGCACCGCTGTTTGCAGGTACTGTGATGGTTATACTCGTTTCCTCACCACTTCCGTTATACGGAACGAATGCACCCTCCACATAACCGCTATTTCCTGCAATATCAGTCCAAAAGATATCACCTGTTCCTTCCGTTACGTCCCAACTTGCGTTTGGATTGTTACTGAGTACCTTACCCGTAATAGTTCCTCCGTTCTTTCCTATGTAGTTTGTGTCAAGCACAAGCCAAACCCTACCAAGTGAACCAATTTCGTCAACGTCGTAGTTGTTAACGTCCTGCACCTTGATGAACTCCACTTCAGTTGAATCGTAACTGCCAACATTCCAATCCTTGATTGCGTTGATACGCCAAATGGAATTGTCGAACCAATACCAACGACGAAGCCATACAGGGTTCGGTTTACCACCCAAACGGACGAAGGCCGTAACCCTCTTAGTATTCTCATCGTAGAGGTCTCTCATATAGTTTCTCCAACACTTGTCGTATAGACAGTCATATTCGCTTGTGAAGGTGTTTGGAACGTATGTTACCGCAGGATGACCGAAGTTCCAAGAGTGGTATATCTTTCCCTCTTGTGAGTCAGAGTAAATATCCCTGCTGAAGAAAGGAAGTGAATAACGAGTAATGGCAATACGGTTGCTTCCCGCATCATACTCCGATGTGGTAAGAATCCAACAGGGTTCTCCGTCGTTGAGGACAGCCATATCACTTACGTCGTCTGTAATCCTATAAGGGCACTGAGTAGGAACAAAGCCGTTGTAGAAAAGAAGGATACCACTTCCATCCTCAGGGCTGTTCTCCTCGCTGTGTATCTGCAACTTCGGCATTACGTCGTAATACCTAAGACCATAGGAGTTTATGTCTCCCGAATAGGACTTGGAACGGGGATATTCCTCTTCCTTTGTTTCGTATTCCGTTCCGTTTACCTTGTACAGAGAGTATTTCAATCCGTCCTTGACGTAGCAGGGAATACCCAATTCAGTCGTTTGGAAATAGACGTTCTTCTCCCTGACCATCACACCGTTCTTGAAACAGCCATCGTCGTAGAGGTCTGTTGTGTCTGAGTTGAATGCCAATCCTGTGTTTACCAATTGCCTTCCGTAACTGTAGCCCGTCTTGTTTTTGTACTTGTTCTCCGCTTCTCCGTCTCCATCCTCATAGGCAAATGAATACCATTTGGTGTCAGACATCGTCGGGTCTATCGTAATAGGCTTTGAACGGTCAATCAACTCGTCGATATTAACGTATTCGTCTGTGTAGAACGTACTTCTGTCAACGATGTGGATAACACCGCTTGGGAATTGGTCGGGCCAATCAGATTCTTCCGTAGGGTCTTTGTAGAGGTATAACCCGAACAACTTGCAGTATGAAAGCAGGAAGTCCGCAGGTGAATAAGGCGTTGCAAGCAACTTGCTCTTCGGTATCTCCGTACCACTGAACCCACTCTCAAAGTCGAGCGTTTCAAGTTCAAGTGATACAGATTTTACTCCAATAGAGCCGTAGACCCTGTTCCTTGCCTTCATCTGAGCAACGGTGTAGTTACCGCTTATACCCCTTTCATCAGCATCCGTATAGAATGGGAACGGGCTGTTTATATCGGGGTCGGTATCTTCATTTTTCTTGTCAAACGGCCATCCCCTTGTGAGTTTGTAGTATTCCCAATAGGGGAACTGCAACCTCAACTTAAGGCTTGCAAACGTTATGTTCTGTCTGAAATCAAATACCACAGTCTTTGGCTGTCCCGAAGTGTCGCAGAATACCCACTCGTTGTTTATCTTCTTGAAAGAGCCATAGAGAGTTTCAACATATCCCCAATAGTATAGACGGTCATACATTTGCATAAGGGTATTTGGAACTGAGTGTGAACTGCAGCAGAACAACTTAGGATTGGAAGTTGCAATAAGATTGCCGTCTGCATCGTATGCATCCAAGTCAGCGATAACGCCAAACGACATCTGTATATCCTTAACATAGTCGTTGCTGTTATTACCGCTTGCGTTTGTCTTCATATACGTTG
>JAZOQL010000221.1:0-7846 GCA_045656065.1 Rikenellaceae bacterium
TTATATGATTTAGGTTGTTATAAGGTATGTCTGTCAGGTGGAGACCCATTCTCACATCCGTATGTTTGGGATATAATTGATTACTTGTATCAAAAGGAAATAGCTTTTGATATCTTTACCAATGGTCAAAGTATTACCACAAATGTTGAACGATTAATTGATTATTATCCTCGTATTGTTGGCATATCAATATATAGTGGAATTCCTGAAATTCACGATAATATAACAAGAGTTAAAGGTTCATTTGATAAATCAATACGAGTTGCCTCCAAACTTGCAGAGTATGGAACTCCTATGACATTCAAATGTGTTGTTATGAAGCCTAATTTAAAGAGTTATCATCTTGTCAAAAATTTAGCAAAAGAATATGGTGCAGTCCCTCAATTTGAAGTGAACTTGTGTATTGGTGTAGACGGAGATATGTCTATGATTAATCATCTACGTTTATCAAAAGATGAATTTGAGGTGCTGTTAAGAGATGATGATATACCTCTTTATGTTGGATTGGATGTGTCTAATGAGGGTAAAATGGTTAAAAAATTTGATGCAGGCCCGTGTAGTGGTGGTTATGGCACATACACAATAACACCTAACGGGGAAATGGTTATTTGCGTAAATTTTCATTTAGTGTTAGGAAATGTTAAACAAAAATCTATTAAAGCAATACTACAATCAGATTCATTGAAAAAATGGCGAGAATTGTCTATTGGGGATATTGAAGGTTGTGGAACTAAACCTGAATGTGATTTTTGTAATTTATGCAGTGGTAATAATTATAGTGAGCATCATATATTAACCAAGCCTTCAGATGTTAATTGTTGGTTAGCTGAAGTTAGATATGGCTTAATGCAGAAATTAAAATCAGGTGTGGATACTCTAAATGGGTTATCTGTACCTGAAAGGCTACAAATGTTTGATGACAACCCAATAGTGAAATTTAATAAAGAAATAAAAGAGCATTGAAATAGATGCAGGGAGAAATGGATTGACTTCCCGAACTAATCCTATAACATAAAAATGCAGAAGAATTATGAAAGTTAATCTTAGTATTTCAAAGCAGTCAAGTGTAAAAATTGCCGCGTTCTGTCCAAAAGACGCTGAATTCAAATGTGGCATACAGTATCGCTCAAACTAACCTAAAAGGATTGTTAGCCTCGTGTGAATAATAGTATCACGAGGCTTTTAATAAGAATAACATAAAGAAGTGAATAATATGGCAAATAATGATGTAATACCTCCCAAAGAAAAAGGGAATAATGGTGATATTATACCTCCAAAACCAGTTCCACAACCAATTGGTAAACCTGGGCTTTTATGTGATTGAGATTTAATTGATGAGCCTGCCTAAAAAAATACTTATTAGACAGGCTCTTTATTTTTAAATATGAATATGGAAAAACTCTTTAAAACTTTGGGAGCAGATGTTGTCCCTTACAACATAATTTGTTCAAATTTTGACAATGCTATCATATACCCTTATTTGCGTTCAGATACAATGGATAAAGAAAAAATGTATCTTGTAAGTCCTGACCACGGCAGGAGTTATGTCGTATCAAAAAAAGATGATAGATATATTGTTAGTAAAGGGAATGGATTAAGTTATACTTCATATAGTTTTCTTAATACAATGGAGTTTGGGAATGATACTTGGGGATTATTATTAAAACAAGATGCTATAAGAGATTTTACTATAGGTAATGAGGTGAAAAGTCTTGGGATTAAAACTAATTCTATGGAATATGTTTTGGAATTGGATAAACAAGTACACCTTCCTAATGGTTCTACGTTAAAACCGACTTTATTACAATATAGTGTTGAATGTCCTTATCGAATCACAGATGCTGCCTATATGACAGATAATATGATAAAGTATTGGATAGAGAAATGGGATAAATCATTTTCATTTAATTATCAATATAGGTATCAAATCGCTGCTGAAGTTTTAATTCGCAATTTACATATCCTGCAAAAAAATGGCATTTTACATAATGCTATCACGCCTCAAAATTATACTTGGGCATTAGAATTGCTTGATTTCGAAATAGCACATTCGCCAAATTATCCATATAATATAGAAGATGCACATCGACACGTTGTGGATTTATTCCCAAGAGAAATAATTTATACTTATCAAATAATCATTACAATAGCAACGCATTTAAATGAACCTTTTGATTTCTGTTGGATTGAGCATATGTTTAATAAATATGATTTTGACCTTAAACAATTTGCAATATTTATTAAATAAAAAATCACCCAATTTTAAAATTAAATAAATTATGATTAAGAATAAAATTTGAAGTATTTGTAAAGCGACAAAAGTTTTTACTCATCGTATGGTAACAACTATATTATTGTCTTGTATTTTACTGAATAGCTTAGCTACCTAATTATTTCAATCACTCTATTTCGGCCACAAACCGCTTTATATCATCGAGTGAATCTATCCTTACGATGCGCCCATCACACTCCAAATAACCTCTGACCTCCTTTCCTATTGAGGTCGGCTTGAACAATTCCGACACCTCAACTCCGAGAATCTTTGCAACCTCTCTTAATCTTGATAAGGTTGGATTTCCGTTGAGGCTATTCGATAAATTCACACGGCTAATGCCTATTTGTTTGGCGATATCGGCCATCGTAAGCCCTTTTGCGTGGGCCAATTCAACTACTCTTAATTCCATAGTGGTAATATATTTCTCACAAAGGTAATTTAATTTTCAATATATCATTAAAATAATTATAAAATCTAAAATAAAACATTACAATAATTTGCATAATCCAAAATAAAGCATTACATTTGTATTGTAAATTAATAATAAAACATTACAACTATGACAACCGCAGTAATTTACGCACGAGTAAGTAGCATTGGAGAACGACAGAATACAATTCGTCAAGTAGCAGATTTGACACAATATGCCTCTAATAATGGAATGTCCGTAACTAAAATTTTTGAGGAACACATATCAGGTGCAGTCAAAAATGAAGAACGTCCCGTATTGTGTGAATGTCTGAACTACTGCATTAACAACGCTATTTCCATACTGCTGATTAGCGAACTGAGCAGACTCGGCAGAAATGTCGATGAAGTTTTGGCAAACGTAAAATTATGTAAAGACAATAGATTGAATATTTATTTTCAGAAAGAAAATATATCAATATTCCAACCTGACGGCAGCAAAAATCCATTTCTTAACATCTTTATCAGTGTATTGGGCACTTGTGCCGAAATGGAACGTGAATCCATAAAATTCAGATTAAACAGCGGTCTAAAACGATACAAAGAATCGGGAGGGAAAGTCGGTCGGAAAGTCGGGTCAATCAAAAGCAGAGAACAAAAACAAGAGGAATACTCAAAAGTAATTCGATGTTTGAAACGAGGAAAATCAATCCGAGACACTGCAACGCTTTGCGACGTATCTATCAGCACCGTATTCCGAGTAAAACGCGAATTTGGGATATAGCAATCAATCAGAAAATTTTAATATCAAACAGCTTGATAGGGGGTAAATTTGCATACCCCCTCAATAAAATTTCAAATCAGCTGCCACTTTTGAAAAACAACAAATACTGCCACAGGTGGCTAACAAGGGTAATTTAAGATAAAATTTTCATTAAAATAACTATATAACTACAATTATATTTCCATATAATTTGACGTATATTTTTTCATTCTGCAAAAAGTCGTTGCATCATATCTGCGTGACACTCATATAGTTTTTCAAAATCAATATTTGTGTAGCAGGTTGCAGAAAGACTTCGGCTTGAATGACCAAGACCTGCATCGGTATATTCTTGTCCTAACTGATAATCACTATGCATAATTGTCGTCCAACTATCACGGGCACTGTAAAACGTAAAGTATTCATCATAACCCATAATAGCCCGAATTTGACGGATAACCTTCTGTGCATTACCACAGAACGTTTTATAGGCCAAGTAGTTGTAATCAAACCCAAAATAAAAATCAGAATCTATCTGAACTGACCACACATTACGTTTGCTATCGCTAAGATACGGAGCAATAAGTTTCTGCAATGAACTTGCATAAGAACACAATTTCACCTTAATCGGTTTAGTTGTCTTATTTCGGATATAATTAATTTCTCCACTATCACCATTCCATTTTATATCCTTTTTGCCAAGATTGTATATATCGGTCAAATTCATACCCATCGTACACAACGAGAATATAAACATATCGCGCATCATCTGCTGACGCATCGTTTTGAATGGATAGTGCATCAATTCTCGAAGTTGCTCAACGGTCAATGTGAATGGGGATTTATGGACAACTTTTGATTTGAAGTTTCTAAATCCACGCAAAACATCTGCTGACAACCTATTTGCATCAACAGCACAATTCAACACCTTTTTCAGACAACCCGAATATGTCTGCACAGTTGACGCAGACAAATTATAACATCGTTTATGAGAACCTCCCCCTCTTAAATACTGATAACCGTGTTGCAAATCTGCCAAATAATTTCTGACCCAATCAACTGTAATATCACAAAAACTAATGACGTCTTTGCCTGTATATTTTATCTGATAATTCACAAGTGTCTTTAATGCGTATTCATATTTCTGCTGACTCTTTGGCGTCTCCATCATCACACCACACCAATACTGTACAAAGTCGCCACTGCCCTCTATCTGCTTACTATCTTCAGAGTAATTCAAAATAGCCTCCATAACCCGCTTTGCTGACAACTCCTCCAACACGCCTCGACTTTTCAACATACGTTCCACTTCACGAGCCCGATTCATCAAGCGGTCAAGAAAATCATTGTTCTGTTCCTTTTCTAAACGCGTATCATAATTGTCCGTACGTCTTATGCTTATACGCTGACCTTTAGTATTCCATTCTGATTTCAAAACCGAGATGTCCAAAGACCGCATCGTATTTGTCGTACCATTGCAAATTTTCAAATAGACAGGCCAACGACCATCATTTTTCTTTCGGCCGAGTATGTAATTAAAAGTAGCCATACACAATTCACATTTACTCTATTTTTACTCTATTTTACTCGTCATAAAGATAGAAAATATTAATTGAATACAGAAAGAAATTTACTCATTTTTGCAGACAACAAATATAATACAAGCTATTAAACACACATAGAACAATGTGATTTACAAGATATTATTAAATAAAAAAAGGAAGAGTAAATCTCTTCCTTTAATTGAGCTGATGACGAGGATTGAACTCGTGACCTCTTCCTTACCAAGGAAGTGCTCTACCACTGAGCTACATCAGCAATGCGGGTGCAAAGGTAGTGATTTTTTGAATCAAACCAAACTTTTGCACCCAAATTTTATTACAAAAGACCTTTTGCGTGTTTTTCGCTGATGACCTTCAACATATCTTGAGTCATTGCGTCCATATCCCATTTCGGATTCCAACCCCACTCTTCACGAGCGCAAGTGTCGTCCAATGAGTTAGGCCAGCTGTCAGCGATCGCTTGTTTAACAGGGTCTACGTTATATTCGATGGTCAGTTCCGGAACATACTTCTTAATGTTTTCGAACAGGATTTCCGGAGTAAAGCTCATAGATGCGATATTGAAGCTGTTGCGGTGAACGAGTTTAGCAGGATCTGCTTCCATCAATTGAACGCAAGCATTCAAAGCATCTGGCATATACATCATATCCATATATGAACCTTCAGCGATCGGGCAAACGAAGTGTTTGTTCTTAACTGCTTCGTAGTAAACTTCTACTGCATAGTCTGTTGTACCACCACCTGGGAGAGTCACGTTAGAGATCAGACCCGGGAAGCGCACGCTACGAGCATCAACACCAAAGCGTTGGAAGTAGTAGTCGCTCAACATTTCACCCAATACCTTGCACACGCCGTAGATTGTTGTAGGACGCATCACTGTATCTTGTGGTGTACCATCTTTCGGAGAAGAGGGGCCGAATGCGCCGATTGAACTCGGAGTGAAACATTGGCAGTTATATTCGCGAGCGATTTCCAATGAATTCATCAATGCGCCGATATTGATTTTCCAAGCGAGTTGAGGATTCTTTTCACCTGTTGCAGACAACAGAGCAACCAAGTTATAGATTGCGTCGATTTGATAATCTTTAACAAGTTTAGCAAAACCCTGAGCATCAAGAGCATCAAGAATTTCGAATGGACCGTTAGCGCCCAATTTTTCATTTGGTTTAAGGTCACAAGCAACTACGTTGTTGTTGCCGTAAATTCCTCTGAGGTGCATAGTGAGTTCAGAACCGATTTGTCCGCCAGCACCCACGATTAAAATTTTCTTCATTATGTTTGTTTGTTTAATGATTTTTCTGAGTGCAAAAATACATATTTTTTTCTCGCAAATTACATTTTGCACTATTTTTTACACTTCACACCAACATAATTCATCATCAATCACGATTTCTGCGCGAAGATTTTTCTATTTTGATGTATTGATTCCAGACGATATTGCAGTTTGGATTAGACCACACAAGCTCCTGACGCAGCGATTTTGTACCGAATCTGAAGAAGAGAAATCGTCTGGGGACTCGGTGAACCACCTGGTACAGAGTATCTCTGATTGCGACTCTACAGGCGACCGAATCGTTTTCAATCACACCCTCGACTCTGCTCCACGAGTCGCTCCAGACAAATGAGCGGCTATCCACCTCGGCGAATATCGTATCCCGCATAAGTCTCTCCTTAAACACTACCTGAGTCTGAGTCGAGGTCTGAACAAATTGTTCGACTCTGCGCATTTTGATTTTCAGTTGGTCGATTATCCGAGCACGTTCATCAAGCAGCGACTCAAGTTCGCCGCACCTCAACCTCAACGCCTCGGTCGAGACAGCCCACTGCCCCGACTCGGTTCGGTAGCGACGCATCGAATCGAGATAAATCTCCTGATTCGACTCCAGCCGCCGACACTCCGCGCTCAACGACCTATTATGTCCCATTGACAACCAAAGCATTATGCTCAAAGCGACCACTATTGCAAATAACACCCTACTCATAATTCAAGATTTTGGCGACGGGGAGAATTGCGGCGGTAGGAGATATGAATCCAGACTCCGCCCTTTTCGAGAATAATCTGGTCGTAGGGTATTGAACTGCGCACAGCCATCTCATACAGAGCACGATTATCGGCTCGGCTACCCGCAGTCAGGTCGGCAGCCTCGCCCACAATGTGTTGCGAATTTTCGGCTCCGCCCACAATTCGGTTGAGTCGTGTGCAACGATAGCCACTTGTGATTAGCAATGGTGCGCCCCACAATTCGCGCAACGGGTCGAGCACCCGTTCAATCAGTTGCTGCAACTTCAGAGTGACAACCTGCGAGGGAATATTCTCTATTCCGTTCTGACGAGCCTTGTCCGAGCGGGTCAATTCGTTGATTGTAAAATATTTTGACATAAATCCGATTTTGTGTTTCTTAGCCACAAATATCTGCCGTTTTTCAAATATCCCGATTAGCACAAAAATTATTGTATAAAACGTAAATAGGTATCTAAAAAATTAGTATATTTGCGAATTAATAAAAATTTACAATCGTGATGAATGTTGCCATTGTCGGAGCAAGCGGTGCCGTAGGTCAAGAGTTGATGAAGGTCCTTTCTCAACGCAATTTCCCCGTAAAGAATTTAAGATTATTTGGCTCGGAACGTAGCGCAGGAACAGTATACGAATTCAACAACCAACAGATAACGGTCGAGTTGCTTGAAGATGGTGACGCATTCAAAGGCATAGACCTCGCATTTGTTTCGGCCGGAGCCGAAACTTCACGCCGATTCTGGCAGACAATCACTCGCCACGGAGCCATTATGATTGACAACTCGAGCGCATTCAGAATGGACGACGACGTTCCGTTGGTA
>JAZOQL010000222.1:0-1033 GCA_045656065.1 Rikenellaceae bacterium
ATGGCTACGATCCGACTTAAATCGTGTACGGGGAAGAATGACAATCTTCCATATATAAGGTCGAACTCGTCATACACACGAACCGTGTTCGTTCTGTTCACAAAAACATTGTTCTCGTCAACGAGAACGTCATAGTACAGACCTTCGTTGAAAACAAGTCTGTCGCCGTCAATGGTAGCCTTCTCGAAGTCTATCGTCTTGGCGATTATCTTCCCATAACCACGTTTGCTCCTTGTGGGCAGGTATTCACCGACCTGCAACAGATTCGAGTACATCTCCATAATCTTGATGTGCGAGTAATCGTTAGCCCCGCAGAAACGACCGCCGTTTGACATTTCAACAGAAGTCACGGGAACGCTTGTTGTGTTCTCACATTCAATATGGTACAAATTATAAGTGTCGGAAGAATTGCAGGCTTCAATCACCACATTGTTTGCATAGTAGTATGCGTGCAGTCCCTCGTTCTCAAACACAGCATTGAACGAATCAGCCAATGCCTGCGCGACAACAGACAAGTCGCCTATGCCGCTGAATGTATCATAGTCAGACCAACCCGCAACGGAAAGAAATTCCTGCGTCACATCGTCATAAACGACACCGCATTCGATATATCCTATGTCGCCGAGATTGTCGTGCTTCAAAGTGAAACGGGTGTATGCCTCAATTTCCGAGTTTATGGTTATCACAAGTTGTGACGGAGTGACCTTATCCTCATACTCGCAGGTCACGCTTCTGTTCGTCTTGACAAAACCGTTAAAGTCGGTCAACTCAACTTTCTTGTCGGTCAGTCTAATCATTCCGTTTGGATATGAATTAGACCTGCTTATGCTGTGGATGTTGCCAAGTCTGTCAACAATGCAATGGACAGAGCCGTTAAGCGAACCGCCTGCGTCAACATCCGCCGAACTTGGATTGTCTGCCGCGCTTATGTTGTCCCAAGTAGGAAACAAAATGTCCGAAATATTGCATATTTTTCCGACATTTCCAACCAACTCTTCGCCCTCCAATGGCGTTAGATGATGTGCGATTCTCT
>JAZOQL010000223.1:0-3836 GCA_045656065.1 Rikenellaceae bacterium
TGTCAATCTTGGGCAACACTGCCTCTATCGCATCAATCGCCCTCTCGAGCACGGCTACATCTTCAGCCGCAATGCAAGGCAGCACCTTTTTCACATCGGGCTCTGAGGCTACGATTGCAGATGCTTTCATCATCGCGCCCAATACTCCGAGCAACACCTGCTGTTGTTCTACGAGCACGCCCTTCTCCACGAGCCAATCTCTCAGCAACGCTACATTAGCCTGCGCCTCATCAATAGTGCCGTAGGCCTCAAGACGCGCATCACACTTTGACACTCGGGTACCGCCAACCAATGACGTAGTACCCTTGTCACCTGTTTTAGTATAGACACCCATCTGCTGTTAGTATTTGAATTGTGCCTCATCTCTGCGGGTCACCTTTTCGCAGTAGCGACACTCAAAAGTAACCTGTCCTCCAGCATCGCAACCCACCTTAAAGTGAGTCTCGATTGCTTCTGCATTTGTGATACATTTCGGATTGCCACAACGGATAAATCCGTCAATCTGTTCGGGCAGCTTCACAAGACGTTTTTCCACCACTTTAAAGTCGCGAATCGTATTGACACACGCATTCGGAGCCACAACTGCAATGC
The DNA here is from genome assembly GCA_045656065.1 of Rikenellaceae bacterium. GTDB lineage: Bacteria > Bacteroidota > Bacteroidia > Bacteroidales > Rikenellaceae > CAJGBR01. The sequence continues at coordinate 592 of JAZOQL010000223.1, forward strand.
GGTTTATTTCGTGGTCTTCGCAATATCTGTCCGAAATTTTGATGATAGCTTTTCTGCCCATACTTTTGCTCGAAAAATTCATTCCGAATGTCACCATCAGGTCTGATTGTTGTTCGAGTCCGAGAATATTTATGATTTTGAACAGTGCATCTGTGGGGATATGGTCAATCACCGTTCCGTTTTCGATTGCACTTACTTCGAGTTTCTTTTCCATAACATTCAATTATTTAGCGCCCAACAAATAGGTTATGATAGCCATACGCGTATACACGCCGTTTTCGGTCTGCTGGAAGTAGTAAGCCTTTGGATTGGCATCTACGTCCGTAGCAATCTCGTTCACTCTTGGCAGCGGGTGCAGAATGCGCATATTATCTTTCGTGTTGTCCAACATCGAGTTTCGCAGGATATAGGCATTTTTTACGCGTTCATACTCCATCAAGTCCGAGAATCGCTCTCTTTGCACGCGAGTCATATAGATGATATCCACATCATTTATATACTTATTAAAGTCTTGTGTTTCGACAAACTCCAATCCTTTTTCGGTCAGATAGTTCTTGTACTCTTGTGGCAGTGCGAGTTCTACGGGCGAGACGAATGTGAATTTGGCTCCGAAGTGCGACATTGCCTGCAGGAGCGAGTGTACCGTTCTGCCATACTTCAAGTCGCCCACCATCATAATGTGCAGCCCCTCGAGCGTACCCTGAGTCTTCATAATCGAATAGAGGTCGAGCAGCGTCTGGCTGGGGTGTTGATTTGCTCCGTCGCCGGCATTCACAATGGGCACTTTTGCCACCTCGCTGGCGTAACGAGCTGCCCCCTCAAGGTAGTGGCGCATAACAATCATATCACAATAGTTCGAGATGATTGAAATTGTATCGTGGAACGATTCACCCTTAGATATGCTGGTATTCGAAGCCTCAGAGAATCCGATAACGCGGCCACCGAGACGGTTGATTGCACTTTCGAAACTCAATCTGGTTCTGGTCGAGGGCTCAAAGAAGAGCGATGCAATGACCTTACCCAAGAGTATTCGTTGATTGGGGTTAGCCTCGAAATCGGCAGCCAACTCCATAATTTTCAAGATTTCCTCTTTCGAGAAATCTCCGATAGAAACAAGACTCTTTTTCATTTGTATTCCAAAAAGTTTAATTTTACATTCTCTGCATTTTCGAGTCGTTTTTCAAACATCGGCTGTTTCGACTGGCGAATAGCCACAGTCATCGTGCAGAGGTTATCGAAGTTTTGATTCAATATTTTCACTTCCAGCTCTTTGACTGCCTTCATCACGTCATTCATCGACTCGAATCCGAACATTATTTCGTACACTGCGTCGATAGTTCTGAGTTGCACATCGGCAGCCTTAATAACCTCGGCAGCCGATTCGCGATAGGCTGCAATCAGCCCCGGCACTCCGAGTTTCGTGCCGCCGAACCAGCGAATTACCACAATCAGCGCATTGGTAATCTCCTCTGAGAGCAGTTGTCCCAGAATAGGTTTTCCGGCCGAAGACGAGGGCTCACCGTCGTCATTTGCACGCCACTTTTCGCCCTTAAATCCGAGTCGCCAAGCATAGCAGTGATGCGTTGCATCGTAATACTTTTTTCTCAGACGTTCGACTATTTCGGCTATTTCCTGTTCCGACTCGACGTGAAATCCCAGAGTCAGGAATTTGCTCGAGCGCTCTCGAATCGAAGCCTCACACTCTCCTGCAAATGTTCTGTATTCGTCATCTGCGAGTTTCATAGTCGATTGTATTATTTAATTTTTCTAAACATTCTGCCGAATCTGATTTTGCCATCGAACAGCGAACGCTCCTTATCCAGCGACAGCCACACAAACGATGCTCGACCCACGACGTGGTCTTCGGGCACGAATCCCCAATATCTCGAGTCGGCCGAGTTGTGGCGATTATCCCCCATCATAAAGTAGTAGTTCATAGCAAAGGTGTAACTATCCGCAGCCTTGCCGTCAATGTATATCACACCGTTTTCTACTTTCAAATCGTGGTTTTCATAGACATCTATAATTCGCTCATAGAGTGGCAGATTGTCAAGTGACAGAGCTACGGTAGCACCCTTTCTTGGCACCCACAGCGGACCATACATATCTTCAGACCACGGATACTTTTCCACGTTATGCGGGAACATACTTGATGATGGTTGATCGAGCGCCATTTTATTCATTGCCACCACATTACCCAATGCCTTGATTTCGCGCGCCATCGAGTCTGTCAGCGGAATATAATACTTACCATACGAGTTGAGAACATCGGCCTTTGCTATTCTCATACGGTCAAAGACCTGCGGATTTATCGGAGTAGAAGTCTGGATTTCGTACATAAACTGTCTACCCGGAATTTCCACCTGCGGCTCGCCATTAACAAATACCTGTCCCTTGATAATCTGCAACGTATCTCCCGCGATAGCCACACATCGCTTAATATAATTTTCGCGTTTATCCACCGGACGATAAATCACTTTACTGTTTCTATTGATATATTCTCGGCCATATCGACGGCAGAGTTCATAGTAATTCTGTTGCGGTTCGATCAGCGCTACCGAGTCGCCCGCAGGAAAGTTGAACACCACAACCTCATCACGACTCACCGTATCCAGACCCGCAATTCGCTTATAGGGTCGTTTAATCCACTCCACAAACGAGGGAACATCGCGAGTCAACGGCATCGTGTGATGCACAAACGGGAATGTTATCGGCGTATTGGGCATCTTCGGACCATAACTCAACTTACTGACACAAAGATAATCGCCCACCAGCAGACTGCGCTCCATTGACGAGGTCGGAATGACGAACATCTCGAAAAAGAATATTCTGATTAGAGATGCCACCACCACAGCGAATACAATCGTATCGCCCCACTCTACAGCCTTGCGATAGGTCGCACTCGACTCCTTTTTAAGTTTATGCTTTTCTCCAAACATTTTGTAAATTAGCTTTGAGATAAAGATATCGTAAATTACAGGGACTCCCAACAAAAACCAATAGTTCTTAGCCCATACCACGAACCACAGAACATAAACCAGAGTCCACAATATAAACTTAGTCCACTTATTCTTAAAAAATGTCTTTAAGCTATCCATCGTAAATCAACACACTAAATACCCAACAAATCGTTCATTGAAAAAACACCCTTTCTACCTGCTGCAAATTCGGCAGCCATCACAGCCCCCATTGCCAATCCACGTCTGCCCTTTGCCGAGTGGCTGAGAGTAATCGTATCCTGTTCC
>JAZOQL010000224.1:0-7009 GCA_045656065.1 Rikenellaceae bacterium
AACTCTAATGCTCCGTAAACCTCGTCAGTCGAGATATGATAGAAACGCTTGTCCGCCCAATCGCCGTTCCAGCACAACTTCGCAGCCTGCAACAACGACAAAGTACCCATAACATTTGTTCGAGCAAATGTGAACGGATCCTTAATCGAACGGTCTACGTGACTCTCGGCTGCCAGGTGAATCACACCGTCAATATCATACTTTTTGAATATTTCGACAATGCGCTCAAAATCGCAAATATCACACTTTTCGAAGTAATAATTCTCAGCCTGTTCAATATCCTTCAGATTTGCGAGGTTACCTGCGTATGTCAATTTATCAAGATTGACGATTCTGTATTCGGGATATTTATTCACAAAAAGTCTTACCACGTGCGAACCGATAAATCCGGCACCACCTGTAATCAATATATTTTTCATATCCTATTTTTTCAAATTGTTTATACACTTTACAAGAGAGTCGCGCCAATATGGCACATCAACTCCGAATACCTCTTTTATTTTACTCTTGTCCAGCACCGAGTAGCTTGGTCTTACAACCTTTGTCGGGAATTCACCGCTGCGACAGGGGCGAATATCACACTGATTATGTTGCGCAATAGAGGCTATCTCTTTGGCAAAATCATACCACGAACAAACGCCCTCATTCGAGTAGTGGTATGTTCCGCACTCAAAGGTGCGGGTATTTATTATATGAGCAATCACTTCGGCCAAATCGAGTGCGTAGGTCGGAGTACCGACCTGGTCTATTACCACTTTTCGCTTAGGCTGCGTAGCCGTTACCTCCAAAAGTGTCTTGACAAAGTTTTTGCCGAATTCGGAATACAACCACGCCGTACGAATTACGATTGCTCGACAGCCTGACTTGGCAATAGCCTGTTCTCCGGCGAGTTTCGTTCTGCCGTATGCTCCCGTAGGATTAACCGACTCGGTCTCGGCAATGGGCGTATTATTCACATTACCGCCAAAGACATAATCCGTCGAGACGTGTATCAGCACTCCCCCAACCTTTGCCATTGCCGTCGCAAGATTCTCAACTGCCACGCAATTCAACACATTGGCAATATTCTCCTCATCTTCGGCCAGCTCGACATTTGTATAGGCTGCGCAATTGACAACTACATCAATCCCTTCGCTGAGCACCATCTGATCAACTGCCGCTGCATCGGTTATATCCAGCGTATCCTTATCCGTAAAAACGTAGCTATCCTCGGCGTTATGTTCCACCAGCTGCATCTCGCGCCCCAACTGACCGTATGCTCCGGTAACTAAAATCTTCATTACTCAAACAATTTAGCATCTGCCAACATCGGGTGATGCGAATCCTTCTCTGACAATATAATATCTTCTGGAGCAATACCCCACTCTATTCCGATTTGCGGGTCGTTCCACGCAATGGCACCTTCAGCCTCGGGGTGGTAGTAATTATCACACTTATATTGGAATATAGCCTGCTGGCTCAACACCACGAATCCGTGAGCCATACCTCTGGGCAGAAAGAATTGACGGTGATTATCTTCCGACAACTCGACAGCCACATACTTGCCAAACGTAGGCGAACTGCGACGAATATCCACCGCAACGTCTAATACTCGCCCCTTGACTACACGCACGAGCTTACTCTGCGCATAAGGCGGCATCTGGTAGTGCAGCCCTCTCAACACTCCATACGAAGAAAAGCTCTCGTTATCCTGTACGAAGTCTACATCAAAACCTATCTCCTGACGAAAGCGCTCGGCATTGAAACTCTCGAAAAAGTAGCCTCGGTGGTCGCCGAAGATTTTGGGTTCGATTATCACGACGCCCTCGATATCTGTTTTGATTACGCTCATTTTCTCGTAGCCAATTTAATCATATACTGTCCGTAGGCATTCTTTTTCATCGGTTCGGCCAATCTCAACAGGTCATCGTCGCTAATCCAGCCCTTTCTCCACGCAATCTCCTCAAGACACGCCAACTTTACACCCTGACGGCTCTCGATAACGTTCACGAATGTCGATGCTTCGTACAACGAATCGTGCGTACCCGTATCCAGCCACGCGAATCCGCGACCTAAAGTCTGCAACTTCAACTGCTCGTCACGACGGAACCAATCGTTCACAGTGGTAATCTCCAATTCGCCGCGAGCCGAAGGCTTAATATTTTTTGCAACCTCAACAACTTTGTTCGGGTAGAAGTACAACCCAACCACTGCGTAATTTGATTTTGGCTCCTTAGGTTTCTCTTCGAGCGAGATTACATTTCCTTCGCCATCAATTTCGGCCACTCCGAAACGTTCGGGGTCGGGCACCCAATAGCCAAAAATCGTAGCCTTATTCTCCTGCTCGGCCGTAGCAACTGCCTTTTGCAGCATACCCGTAAAGCCCTGTCCATAGAATATATTATCGCCCAGCACAAGACAAACCGAATCATCACCAATAAACTCCTCACCGATAAGGAATGCCTGTGCCAATCCATCAGGCGAAGGTTGCTCGGCATATTCGAATCTCACTCCATAATCGCTGCCATCGCCCAAAAGGTGCTTGAACATAGGCAAATCTATCGGAGTAGAAATAATCAGTATATCTCTGATTCTGGCCAGCATCAGCACAGAAATCGGATAATAGACCATCGGTTTATCATAAATAGGCAGCAACTGTTTGCTCACACCCTTGGTTATCGGATAGAGTCGGGTTCCGCTACCACCCGCAAGTACAATTCCTTTCATCGTTTTTGAATATTATTTATTATCCAATCTTATCGTAAACAAATCCGGCAGACTCGAGTTCGGCACTATCATAAATGTTTCGGCCGTCAATAATCAACGGCGAATTCATAACCTTTTTCACTACCGACCACGACGGCATACGGAACTCTTTCCACTCGGTCACCAGCATCAGTGCATCTGCACCCTCCACTGCGTCGTACATATCCTTGCAGTAGATTACACAGTCACCTACTCTGCGGCGACACTCGTCCATTGCCACAGGGTCATAAACCTTAACTCGACAGCCTGCCTCGGTCAACTTCTCAATCAGCACCAGCGACGTAGCCTCTCTCATATCATCGGTTTCGGGTTTAAACGACAATCCCCACAGAGCGACTGTTTTTCCCGCGAGATTTTCTCCGCTATGTTTTTTCAGTTTCTCGAACAGCACACGTTTCTGAAGATAATTTACCTCCTCTACTGCATCGAGAACTCGCATTTTGTAACCATTCTGTTCGGCAGTCTTAATCAGCGCCTTGACATCTTTCGGGAAGCACGAGCCACCGTACCCGCAACCTGGATACAGAAACTTCGAGCCTATTCTGGTGTCCGAACCAATACCCTTGCGCACCATATTGACATCTGCGCCAACCAATTCACACAGATTTGCGATATCGTTCATAAATGAGATACGCGTAGCCAGCATCGAATTGGCTGCATATTTGGTCATCTCGGCCGAAGGTATATCCATAAAGATTACTCGGAAATTATTTATCAGGAATGGTCTGTAGAGTTGAGTCATCAACTTGCGAGCCCGTTCCGACTCAACACCCACCACTACGCGGTCAGGCGACATAAAGTCCTTGATTGCTGCACCCTCCTTCAGGAATTCGGGATTTGATGCAACCTCAAAATCTATCTTTTCACCCCTGAGTTCGAGCTCCTCTTCGATAGCCTTTTTCACTTTGGCAGCAGTTCCCACAGGCACGGTCGATTTGGTAACAAGCACCGTATATTTTTTGATATTGCGCCCAAACTCGCGAGCCACATCAAGCACATAGTGCAAGTCCGCAGAACCATCTTCATCAGGGGGTGTACCAACTGCCGAAAAGACTATTTCTACATCATCGAGGCACGACACCAGACTCGTAGTAAACTTCAATCGTCCGGCAGCGACATTACGCTTAACCATATCTTCGAGCCCCGGCTCATAGATTGGAATCTCGCCACTGTTGAGTCGCGCAATCTTTGTTTCATCTACATCGACACAGGTTACATTGATGCCCATTTCTGCGAAACAAGTTCCCGAAACCAATCCGACATATCCCGTACCGACTATCGCAATATTCATATATTCAAGTTATTATAAGCAAACTATTTTTTCAGATAATTCTGCATCAGGCGTGTGATATACTTACCCACGATATCAAATTCGAGGTTCACCGTCGTACCCGGCACGATGTTGCAGAAATTTGTGTGGTCGTGAGTGTATGGTATGATAGCCACCTGAAACTCGCCATCTTTCGAATTCACAACCGTAAGACTCACCCCATTGACTGCGACCGACCCCTTCTCAACTGTGATATTGCCCAGCGACGGGTCGTATGCGAATGTGTAGTACCAACTACCTTCAGCCTCGGTCAGCGCCGTACACTTGGCAGTCTGGTCCACGTGTCCCTGAACGATATGTCCATCAAGCAGCGCATCTGGACGCATACTACGTTCCAAGTTCACCAAATCGCCCACCTGCAACAAGCCGAGATTCGACTTGAGCAAAGTTTCGCGAATTGCCGTAACCGTATATTTATCTTCATTCAGAGCAACTACCGTCAGGCAGACTCCGTTGTGAGCCACACTCTGGTCGATATGCAGTTCGTGTGCCAGCGGCGTCTGCAACGTAAAATGCACATTATCTTTATCTTTAACTATCTCTACGACGTGAGCCGTAGCCTCTACTATTCCTGAGAACATTGTTTCTATTTTAATTTTTCGTTGTGTTATTATCTTGATTCTGCAATCAGACCGCTGCTATATGCTTCGAGCAGTTTTTCGAGGTCTGCAATTTGAGTCAGCAACTCCTTACCGATATCGGTATCTCTAACGTGCATTCGCTGAGTAGTAGTTTCGAGCACCATTCTCGACGAGATAATGTCACGACCCTCTTCGATTGCCTTTTTCGTAGACTCAAACGGCTGGTGCTGAATCAATGACAAGCCGTAAGAGTTGAATACCAATGTATAACCTGCGATACCTGTTTCGGGCTGATATGCCTTTGAGAATCCACCATCAATTACCAACAGACGACCATTAGCTCTAATCGGAGTCTCGCCCTTGATTGTCTTAACCGGAATGTGTCCATTGATGATGTGCGAGTGCTCATCTTTATCGATTCCGAATTCGTGCAGAATCTTCAGACAGATATCCTCATCAGACATCAACGTATAATAAGCACCCTTGCGCTCCTTATGTGTAGCCTTATCAGCGATGAAATATCTTTCAAAAGTAGTCATCTGGTCCTTATCGAACAACGGAGAGTCGGGTCCGCACCAGAGATACCACATAAAGTCAACGGCAAATTCGCGTTGTTTGTTCGACTCGCCCAGGAAGTAGGCTTCGCGCACCAATTGGTCAATCTTATCCAGCAGCGAGCGACCCGAATAGGTTTCGCCCTGAATGGTCACCTTTTTGAATTCACCCTCGGCAGTCATCGGAATTGATGCGTGATAGAGCAGATTCGAGTTGCAAATCTTATACAACGAACCCTTTGTGTACATCAATCTGATATGGCGGTCGAGTTTTTCGCTATTGAGGAACGACACCTTCAGGCTATCCATCAATTCGCGCTCTTCGTCAGTGAGTCTGTATGGGTCATTGTGGTCGATTGTCGGGAAGTTCATATCCTTCATCGGATATTCGGTTTCGCCAATGCGCACTACGCCACGTTCGAAATCAATCTTATCCAGCAGGTTGCGGCTCTCCATTCCGAACTCGGGACGACGTCTGATGATATCATACTCGAGTTTGAACTGAATCATCGCAATGGCTTTGTGCATCTGAGCCATCAATCGAATTGTTTTTTCCTTATATGGATTATCGGCTCCGACCTTAGGTGTAAATGCGTCACAAGGGTCATCTTTGTAGGCGTCCATTGCGAATGTTGCCAGCGGCAGGAGGTTGATACCGTACCCGTCCTCGATAGTTTCGAGGTTAGCATATCTCATTGAGATGCGGATAACGTTAGCAATACAGCTTTCGCAGCCCGCAGCAGCTCCCATCCACAACACGTCGTGGTTACCCCATTGGATATCTACGGCGTGATATTTTTCCAGCGAATCCATAATGATGTGCGCACCCGGACCACGGTCGTAAATATCCCCCACGATATGCAGCGAGTCGATAGTGAGTCGTTGAATCACACTTGATATTGCGATGATGAAATCGTCTGCGCGACCTGTCGAGATAATCGAGTCGATGATGCCATTGAAGTAGTCGTGCTTATTGGGGCGTTGGTCAGATTCGTGCAGCAGTTCCTCGATGATGTACGAGAAGTCGGGCGGCAGCGCCTTACGCACCTTCGAGCGGGTATATTTCGATGAGACGGCACGCAGCACTACATTGAGTTGGAACAGCGTTTTTCTATACCACGCATTTATTTCAGCCTCTTTTTCCTTAACCAGCGGCAGTTTTTGTTCGGGATAGTAAATCAGCGTACAGAGTTCGGTCTTTTCGCTATCGAGCAGTGTACCGCCAAATATATCGTTAATTTTACGGCGAATGACCCCCGAAGCATTTCTCAGCACGTGGTTGAATGCTTCATATTCGCCGTGAATATCGGTCATAAAGTGTTCGGTACCCTTAGGGAGGTTTAGGATTGCCGAAAGGTTTATTATTTCAGTCGTAGCCTCAGCGACGTTACGAAATCTTTTAGATAATAATTTCAGAAATTTCAAGTCGCATTCAGACTTTTCAGTCATTGTATTTACATTTTGTGCCATAATTCACAATATTTTATGTTCACTATAATTTTGCAAATATAGTAAAAAAAATTGGATAGCAGGTCAAATACGACAAATATAATTATCCAACAGCATTTTACATATTTTTTTGCTTTTCATTAAAATAATTATTAACTTGCGGTCGTAAACTCTAATTTATTAATGTTATGACTAAAAAATTCTTTTTTACATTAATACTGGGAATTATTTTAACGGTTGCCAATATTGATTGCTATGCGCAAATGTTGAATATACCACGACCTCGGCCAATTAAAGAATTGATACCCGATCTAAAAAGCCACCTAAATAGAATGACCCTGAGATATAAG
>JAZOQL010000225.1:0-32057 GCA_045656065.1 Rikenellaceae bacterium
GTCATCACAATGGAGAGTGCTGAAATCACACCAGCCGAGGGTGGTTACATCTTCCGAACAGCCTCGGGCATAGAGGAATTCTTCAGCCTCGAAGAGCTTACAAAAGTCTGGTACGCACGAATTGTCAATGACCTCCTGAGATAATGGCTTGAAAAAATATTGCAATAAGTGGCTGTGATACCGAAAAATAATTCGTATATTTGTACGTTTTATGAAAATGTTAACACGATAAATTTAATAAATATTTTAAAAACTAAAAAAAAACTACATTTATGTTCAAAGGACATCCTAAAGGTCTTTATGCGTTAGCACTTGCTAACACAGGCGAGCGTTTCGGCTACTACACAATGTTGGCCGTATTTGCCCTCTTCCTGCGCGAGAACTTTGGTCTTGCTGCTGGAACTGCAGGGGCTATCTACTCAACTTTCCTCGGTCTGGTTTACTTTATGCCTCTTGTGGGCGGTATGTTGGCCGATAAGTTTGGTTTCGGAAAGATGGTGACACTCGGTATCTCAATTATGTTTGCCGGTTATGTGTTGTTGTCATTCCCGTTGGGCGGTGATACAGTTGCAATGATTGCTATGATGGCAGCATTGGTGCTTATCAGTCTTGGTACAGGTTTGTTCAAGGGTAACCTTCAGGTTATGGTTGGTAACCTCTATGACGATCCGAAGTATGCTGACAAGCGCGACTCAGGTTTTTCGCTCTTCTATATGGCTATCAACGTAGGTTCGTTGTTCGCACCGACTACAGCCGTAGGTATCAAACAATATGCAATGACTGCGTGGAACTTCTCATCTAACGATGCTTACCACTTCGCATTCGCAGTTGCGTGTGTTGCTTTGATTGCTTCAATTCTTATCTACTACGCATTCCGTTCGACATTCCGCCACGTTGAAGGTGGTCAGAAAAAGGGTGGTGCAGCAGTTAAAATTGAAGATAACCTCACTCCGGCAGAGACTAAACAACGCATCGTGGCTCTGTGTCTTGTATTTGCCGTTGTTATCTTCTTCTGGATGGCATTCCACCAAAACGGTCTGACTCTGACATATTTTGCTGACGAGTTTACTGAAACTTCAGCATTTGGTCTTGAGACTATGTTGTTTGATGTTTGGAATCTTGCTCTTATCATCATCGCTGTTTATGCTACATTCTCAATCTTCCAGAGCGAATCAAAGAATGGAAAACTTGTTTCAGGTGTTATCGCATCTGCGGTATTGGTATTCCTTGTTTACCGCGCAATGGGTATCGGCGAAAATGCAAGCATCAGCATCGCAGCTCCTATCTTCCAACAGTTCAACCCATTCTATGTCGTAGCCCTCACTCCGGTGTCAATGGCTATCTTTGGTGCATTGGCTAAGAGTGGCAAGGAACCTTCGGCTCCGCGTAAGATTGCATACGGTATGTTGGTTGCAGCTATCGGTTTCGCAGTTATGGCATTCGGTTCAAACGGTTTGAATACACCTGACCAACAAGGTTGCTCAATCGCAGTTAACAAAGCTGAAGTATTGGCTAAAGAGTGCTACACATACGCAACTGACGTAGAGGCTTTGAAGAGCGTTGACGATGCAAAATTGAAGTCTTTGGCTGAATCTGGCGTTGAAGCAGATAAGGTGTTGGGTGTGAACCTCAAGAGCGCTAAGGACTTTATGGGTAAACTCAACGACAAGACTCGTCCTGTATTCACTGAAGTTTACAATGCACAGGCAGTTATTCTGGCTGCAGCAACAGATGCTGAGGCAAATCAGGAGGTAGTTTCAGCAGCAACTGCTAAGCTCGCAGCTATCAAGGCTGAAACCAATCCCGAAACTCGCACATCTTCTTATTGGTTGATTTTGACTTATCTCATTCTGACATTTGCTGAGTTGTTGCTCTCGCCGATGGGTATCTCATTCGTCTCTAAGGTAGCACCTCCAAAGCTCAAAGGTTTGATGATGGGTGGCTGGTTCGTAGCTACAGCTATCGGTAATATGCTTGTTGCCGTAGGTGGTTTCCTCTGGGCTGGTCTGCCATTGTGGTCGGTATGGACAGTGTTCGTAGTTCTCTGCTTGCTGTCGGCTCTCTTTATGTTCGTTATGATGAAACGTCTGGAGAGCGTTACTAAGTAATCGGTCTGATTTACTAAATATGAAAAGGAGTGTCCGCAGTGGGCGCTCCTTTTTTAGTTGTTAATTGTCTGGTTGTCAGTGTCGGATTATTCTTGGCTGTATCTACGTGCAGCTTACGTTTGATTTAATAGACAATTTTTTGTACCTTTACGACCCGAAAATAATCCAAAACGAATATGAAAAAATATCTATTATTGATTTTGACAGCCCTGAGTTCAGTTACATTTGCTCAGGGTCAAGAACGAAAATTGCTGACAATGGAAGATGCAATTCTCAATTCTGCACTCTCGCCTAAGAGTTTTCCCGTAAGATGGGGTGCAGATGCAAAAGGAAAGACAATCTACTCGACCGGTGTAGGCGATAAGATTGAGTGGTTTTATCCTGGCAATGGCAAGGCTGCTGCGGTAAAACCAGCTGATAACTCAGCCAAAAAGCCAACTGACAAGCCACGTTACTTTGTCAAAGGTAATAACCTTTACTGTGAAGTGGATGGTGAAAAGGTTGCTATTACTTCAGAAACCGACCCCAATATCATCAGCGGTAGCGAAGTGAGCCGCAACGAGTTCGGCATCAGTGGTGGTATTTTCCCATCGCCCGACGGACTGAGTGTGGCATTCTACCAGAAAGATGTGAGCAAAGTTGCTGATTTCCCGCTGCTTGACATTACTACCCGCACAGGTTCGCTGGTAAATATCAAATACCCGCAGAACGGACTCCCCTCAGAACGTGTGTCGCTCGGTATCTATAATACCCAAAATGGCAAAACAGTGTGGTGTAAGGTTACTGATTTCGATGAAGAACGCTACCTCACAAACATCACTTGGAGCCCCGATGGTAAACTTATCTACATTCAGGTGCTCAATCGTGCTCAGAAAGAGATGCATTTGAACTCATACTGCACAGCTACGGGTGAATTCGTTGAACAGGTGTGTGTGGATAGTGACCCACGCTATGTTGAACCATCTTATCCGCTGCACTTCATCGGACAAGACCCCAATAGATTCATCTACTCGCCAAACGTGCGCGATGCCTATTGGAACCTCTACCTCTACGAGCGCAATGCTAAAACTAACAAGTGGAACTGCCGCCGATTGGCTAACGTAGATGGCGATATTTTCTATGTTGCTCAAGACGATAAATCAGTGTATTACAACTCATTCGAGTTCTCGCCTGTTGAACAACACTTCTGCAAGGTGGACATCAAGAGCGGTAAAACAACGCGTCTGACACACGCTCCGGGTTGGCACTACTGTATGCTCTCGCCAGACCGCAAGTGGTTCGTTGACAACTACTCGTCGCTGAATGTTCCCCGCGTAGTAAATGTTGCATCAACTGACGGTAAGGTTTGTCGCACACTTTTCGAGGCTCCGAACCCAACAACAGAATACAACTATACCAAGATTGAGTTGGGCTCAATTAAGAGCGCCGATGGCAAGTTTGACAACTACTACCGCCTCATCTACCCGATTGATTTCGACCCTGCGAAGAAATATCCGGTTATTCTCTATGTATATGGAGGCCCTCACAGCCAAATGGTTAACAATACATTCTGTGCTAACTTGCGTCGTTGGGAGATGTATATGGCTCAACGCGGTTACGTGGTGTTCGTAATGGATAACCGAGGTACACAATACCACGGTGCAGAGTATGAAAAGGCTATCCACCGTCAGTGTGGTCAAGCAGAAATGGCTGACCAGATGAAGGGTATCGAGTGGCTCAAATCTCATTCGTGGGTAGATGCCGACCGCATCGGTGTTCACGGCTGGAGCTACGGTGGTTTTATGACTATCTCGTTGATTACGAACTATCCTGACGTATTCAAGGTTGGCGTAGCAGGTGGCCCTGTAATTGATTGGAAATGGTACGAAGTGATGTATGGCGAACGCTATATGGAAACTGAAGCAACAAACGCCGAAGGTTTCAAGAAGGTGTCGCTCATCAATCAGGCTAAGAACCTGAAGGGTAAGTTGCTCATCTGTCAGGGCGCAATCGACCCGGTGGTTTTGTGGCAACATAGTCTGAGCTTCATTCGCGAGTGTGTTGTGAATAATATTCAGGTTGATTACTTCCCCTATCCTCGCCACGAACACAACGTGATGGGCAAAGACCGAGTGCACCTGATGAATAAGGTTACGCTCTACTTTGAGGATTATTTGAAATAAATTGTCAAAAACGGATAAACAGGAGGAGTGCAAGTTTGCGCTCCTCTTTTGTTTTTTGCGATATGTAGTTTTAACGTTGCGTTATAAATAAAATAGTATTGTTAGAAATTAAACCGCTGTAATGCAGTATAAATAAAAAATATAGTATAAATAAAAATAGTTATATCAAAAAAAACTTTTATTTGTATTATTTACGTAACTTTGCAACAAATTGTGAGGTGTGGATTTATCGAAAATAGTAAGAATCAGACCTTGGTGGATAACTACTAATTCAAAGTGAATATGCGTGTAAGATTTTTATGTGTGTTATGTTTGTTATTGACAATGCATACTTTGGTCACTTCGGCTAAAGGTGTTGATGATGCACGCAATAGAGATTCGTTGTCCGTTTTTCACTCGAAGATTTACTACCCCGTAAACAAGATAAGAATCTATGAAGATTATATGACCAACTCAACCGAGCTGGTCAATATCAAGCGCCGTTTGGCTGCGTCAAATCGAATAGATAGCATCACAATCTATTCGTATGCCTCTCCTGAGGGAAAATTTAAATTCAACGAATGGCTGGCTGCCGAACGTGGTAAAACTCTGAAGCGATTTATCTTGGAAAATATGCCCGATTCGCTGGAGTTTCCCGATTCGCTTATCAGACTCAACCCTACGGCTGAGAACTGGGAGGGTATGCGCGAAGAGATAGTCCTTAAATATAATCGTCCGGATAAGGCTAAGATTCTCGAGATTATTGATATGGAGGGTGTTAGTGATGCTCAGAGGAAACGTATGCTGCGCAGATGGGAAGAGGGCTATTCGTGGCTGTATATTCTGGATAACATTATGCCACAGTTGCGTTATGCAATGAAGATTACGGTCTGGGGACCAGCACAGTTGGATATGCCCGAACTGACGCTTCAGGGGCCGGATTCGTTGGTGATGAAGCCTCTCGAAATGAATGTGCCGAAGATTTATGTCAAACCTGTGGCGGGTGGAGATGTCAAGACTATTCTGGCTCTGAAGTCGAACCTGTTGTATGACTTGGTTTCGTGGGTCAATTATTCGATTGAGGTGCCCTTTGGCGGCGACAGATTCTCGGCTCTCTATTATCATCAGTTCCCGTGGTGGAGATGGGGCGAAAGCAATAATAAATATTGTGTGCGATTCCTCGGCATAGGATTCGAGGGTCGCTGGTGGTTCAAGCCCGAGCCGCGTGCTGCGACCGTCGATCTCAGAAAACGCGATCGCCTTGTGGGTCATTTCGTGGGGCTGTATGGCGAATCGGGTAAATATGACTTTGAACGAAAGAGAGATATTTGTTATCAGGGTGAGTATTGGAGCGTAGGTTTGAGTTATGGATATTCGATGCCAATTTCCAAGAGAATGAATCTTGAGTTGTCGGTATCGGGCGGTTATGCTTCTATTGCACACCGCGGTTATAATCCGTCGCCCGATTACTCGATATTGTGGCGCGACCACGATAAGATTGGACGTTGGCACTATTGGGGATTGACAAAGGCTCAGGTCACGCTGGTTATGCCTATTATGGTGAAGGTGAGGAAAGGAGGTAGCCGATGATTGAGCGGTTTGTACAGCTGGTGAGTGTGCTGGTGATGTGTGTCGTGTTGTGTGCGTGCGAGCATCGTCCGCTTGAAGACCCAAATAACGGACACTACGTTCGAGTCTATATTGATGACAGCATAAAGAATGTGACATACGGGTTTTATGACGAGTCGAGAAAAAAGCCGACCTATGAGCGCCCAGTTGCGTTGCGCGTGGTGCTCACCGACCCGGAAACGGACAATGTTGTCACAGAGAGGTTTTTACAGTCGTGGGGGCAAGATGAGCGGGGATATTACATAGACGGCCATATTGCTGCAGCTGAAGGTGAATATAACCTTATGATTTATAACTTTGGTACGGAGCGAACAAAGATACGCAACGAGAAGAGTTTTAACCATATTCTGGCTTATACGTCACCTGTGTCGGATTCGTACCACCAGTATATTCCGGCGATTAAGGGCGAGATTGAAAACAGCATTATCAGATATTGTCCAGACCATCTGTACCTTGTCACAAGCGAGCCGATTAAGGTGAGAAAGAGTGTGGGTGTGGATACGTTGTTCAATGAGCAGGGTGATTTTTTCACAGCTCGGACAATAGTGAAGAGCTACTATTTGCAGATACGAATAAAGGGCTTCGAGCATATCAATACGGCTGTATCACTGTTGGGCGGTATGGCAGGTTCGACAAAGATGCGCACCCGAAAGATGGTCGAGACAGATGTTGTGAATGTCTTTTTCGATATGGAGTATGCCGATGTTGAGATTAGCCGCACAAAAGAGGGTAGTACAAAGACCGCAGTGTTGTATGCTACGTTCAACACATTTGGCAAGCTGCCCAACGAGACGAGTATGTACACGTTGAACTTTGAGTTCACACGAACCGATGGAACGTCACAGGTCGAGTCAATAGACATTACCTCGATGTTTGACGAGCCGTTGGTGAAAAACGAGCAGTGGATTTTGCTCGAGAAGGAGATTGAGATTATTCCTGCAGTCGGTACCGGAGGTATGACTCCCGACGTAGATGAGTGGGGTGACGTATGGAGCGATATTGAACTTTAAATAGTAACAAAACTATAAACACAAATTTTTAAACCAATTTTTTTTAAAGCTTTATGAAAAAACTAATGATGATTGCAGCTATCGCAGGTGTAGCACTTACGAGCTGCGTAAAAGACGAGGTTACAGCTCCTCAAAGTCAAGGTGCGAAGATTACCTTCGACAAACCGGTGTTGTACCAAAACGAAAACACCAAAGCTAGCGTTTATGGTGAAATCGGAACTATCACTGAAGGTGGTGTAAGTTACACTTACCCGAAGACTGAAGACTTTGTAATCTATGCTGTTAAACACGAAGGTGACCTTACCAGCTGGACTGATGTAGCTGCTGCATTGTTCAACGGTTTTGCTATTTCTTATGATGATGATGTAAACGGTTGGGCTCCGAAGACTTCAGAAAATGGTTATTACTACTGGGAAGCTGGCAAAAAGCTGTCATTCGCAGCAACTTCTCCGGCTGATTTGGAACAAGCAAACTGGGGTGGCGAAGACAAACGTTCTTATGGCAAAAACGGTTTGACAATTACAGACTTCGAAGTTGCAGCAGCAGCAGACAAACAATTCGACTTGTTGTTCAGCAAACGTGCTTGCAATATGACATCTGCAGAAATGCAACACGGTGCAGGTTCATATAGCGGTCTTCCTATTGTGTTCCAACACGCTTTGTCATCTGTCCGTTTCTCTGTTGCAAACTCATCTGTAGAAACTGTTGTTTTGACAGGTATCGAAATCGACGGTGTTAAGTACAAAGGTACTTTCAACGAAAACATTGACGAACAAGGTGCTCTCTATGAAAGAGGTGAAGAAGGCAATGTCGCTCCTGAATGGACTGTTGCTGATGCTAAAATCTCAGCTCCTTACGTTGCATTTGAAGGTAGCGTAGCGTTCCGTGCAGAAGCTCGTTACGTAACTGAATTGGTTGCACAAGCTGTAACTGAAGGTAAAATGGACAATATCTGTAACCAATTGTTGGTTATGCCGCAAGAATTGACTGATGATGCAGTTGTAACTGTTCACTACACAGTTAATGGCGCAGCTAACAGCAAGACTGTTAAACTGAAAGGTTTGCAATCAACTAATGTTAACGTTACTCCTAACAAAATAACAGGTACAATCAACAAATGGGAAATGGGTAAACGTTATACCTACAGATTGTACTATAGCTCTGAAACTGCAGCAAAAGATAAAATCTACTTCTCTCCGTCTACTGAAGGCTGGCAAGATGTTGACGTAATCATCGTTCCGTTGTAGTCTACTATCATTTTCATATTCACCGGCCGAGCAGCTCGGCTGGTGAATATGAACCCTTTTTTAAACTAAAAATTTAACAGATTGTTTATGAAACGTAATTTTCTATTGTTGCAGTTTGCTGCCCTAATGGTGTCGGTATTCTTGCTGTCTTGCACAGAGAGCGAGCATAGCGATAACATTCCAGAAGATACAAGCAACTACATCACCTGGAGCGTAGCCTCGACCGTGATGCAGGGAAGTCGCTCGATGATAGAGAATGACGAAATGTTGCAGTCAGCCTGTACGGGTGGAGCTCGCGCTATCGGCATCTGGTCGGCATACGAACTCAACGGTACGGTCAAAAAAAATGTGCTCGGAAATGACAACGGCGATGTAGCCCTCATTTACCAAAAAGATACCGAATGGGATAATTATAGGTGGTGGAGCTATGGCGAAACTGCGGCTAAATGGGTGCTGGGTGCAAAATATACCTTCAACGCATATTATCCCAAACACGTCATCTCGGAAATATCAACCTCGGATATCTCGACCTTCGTCGTGGAGTTCAATACCGAAACCCACCAGGAAGATTTGATGATGGCTTATAGTTTTGTCGATACCAACGAGCCTACGTTCAAACTCGGTGTGCCTGTGACTCTGAATATGTTGCACACCTTATCTGCGGTCAGATTCAGATTCTCGTTTATGGACAGCGACGGCGAAACATACGAGGACAGCGATGCTCTGACAGCGTTCTGGCTGGAAAATACTCAGTTGGGCAAGGGATTGGCTACCACAGGTATGCTGGCATTCGGCACATACAACGAGGACGGCTCAATGAACGGCGAACATATCCATTGGTTTTATGAAGACCGCCCGATGCCATCGACTGCGACCAAGCCGCGAACCATCTACCAGTGGGAAGATGCTGCCGGAGTGGAATTTTCATCTACGGCAACTCAGAGAACTATGGCTACGGCATACACTACCGGTGCTCAGAAATTCGCCCAGAACAATGGCTTTGTGCTGGTGATTCCTCAGGAGATTGACGGTACGGTGCAGATGTGTTTCCGTCTGCGTTCGAGCGGCAACCTCGTCCATCGCGTGACATTGCCTGTGGGTGTGTACGAGCCCGCAAAAAGATATACATACGATATTCGATTCGGCAGAACTAACGTGGCTGTGAAGTTGACAATCGCAAATTGGAACGAATTGAAATCGTCTCAGGACATACCATTGTAGAACGAATTAAAGTGGAGGCGTGATATGAAACCGTTTGCTATATTAGGGTTATTGATGCTGTTGTTGATGGGGTGCGAGCATTCAGACAAGGAGACACCGAACGATAATGTCGAATTGACTCTCCGAATCGCAACATCTTCAGTCGATACGCGCGGCAACGTCAGCGATTATCCCTCGACACCTGCGGAGTGGACTCAGGCCGAACGTGCCGTTGATGGACGATATATGTATGCACTGTCGGTTTATGTGCTCAATGATAAGCAGGAGGTAGTTGCTGCTCAGGAGAATATAGCCATATCGGCTGGGGCTACCGAAGCGGTGGTCACCTTCGACAAGAGCTACAACCTGAAACGTGGAATATATACACTTATGGCCGTAGCTAACCACGCAAATCACACAATCGGAACTACGACCTACAACAGCGGGCTGAGCAGTGGGTGGAAGGCTGGGGATTACCAGTCGCTGATGAGCAATATGATTAATGCCAACTCGTCGCACAATTTGAGTCCTAAAGATGTGGTGCAGCCCTTGTCGCTGATGAAGACCATCGAACTGCACTCGGGAAACAATAGCGTCGAGGGTGAACTTGTGCGCACCTTTGCCCGAATCAGAATCGAGGTTAAGAATAATAGTGGTACTCTGCCGCTGAAGATAAATGGCCTTACATTTAGTAGCAATTTCACACAAAAACAGGCGTATGTATTTGATGATGGCACTGATAGAAAATATTTCGGTACGACAGGAGCACCCCTCTCTACATCGACTCACGCTCTGTTGCCATTCGCCTATGACGCATCGGGAAACACAAAGACTGTCGATGCCCGTACCTCGGCAGTTGTGTTTGATGGCTATCTGTTAGAGAGTAAGTTGACCAATGAAAATGACAGTTACAAATATACGCTCGACCTGAGTTATGAAGGCGTAGAGGCAACCTATTCGTTTGTGCCGGTGTGGACTGCCATAAATCAAACAAGCGGAATGGGAGTCGGCCAGGAGAGTTACTTTTTGCTGTATAACACCAATCGTAGTAGATATCTGAGTGCGGGTACAGACATAGTAACCACAGCCTCGTTAAGCACCTCGAGCACTACGGTTTCAACCGACCACGTTTGGCAGTTGGTGCCCACAGGGTCGAATAATAAATACTATCTGCTCAATGTTGAGACGGGACTCTATATGCAAACCCCAGGTACCTACTCGATTACGCTCGGAACAACTCCCGTTGCATTTACCTTTGCAGACAAAAGATCAGGCACTAAAAGATATTTGGTAATTAGCAGCGGTAGATACGTAAGTGTCAATAATAGCAATAATGTTGTGAGTGTAACATCAAATAACCAGGCGAGTACATATTTCAATCTGTATAAGGTGAATAGAACCGGCACATCGTTGGAGAGCGGTTCGATATCATATAATACTCCAATAGTATTGACTACCATCAATCCTACTACTCAACAATCGTCGCCGGCGCGCGCAATCAAGCGCAATGACTTTATAAACGTGCTTGTGACAGTGAGCTACAACTCCGTTTCGGGTAAATTTGTCTTCTATGTTGAGAATTGGAACGAAGCTGGTGGCGATGTGGAATTTAATTAAAGGAGGTGAGTGATGAAAAAGTTATTGTTATACTTAATAGTATGTCTGTCAGTAGGCTTGGGCTCGTGTTATGATGATGACCATTTGAATCAGGGTCGTGCAAGTGGCCAGCAGGTGTGGACTAAATTGGAATTTGGACATCGCAGCTATGAAGATATAAAGGTGGGAACACGTGCTACGCTGAGTGAAATTGCCGAATCGCGTGTGGAAAATCTTTTTGTGTATATTTTTGACAATACGGGAAAACGTCTCTATTCTCACTACTATGACTACACAAACAGAGTAGATAATCTGCCCACGAAGGTGGGTAACTATTGGACCGTGTCGAACCGAACAACTGCAAATAACCGGGATACTCAAGGCGAGGTGATGATTAAGACCCCGACGCTCGAGGGGGGCAGCATATATATGATTGCAAATCTTAATGCCGACCAACTGAACATCTCGTCTGACCAGTTGAACCTGATAGAATCTCTTGAAGAGTTGCAGGCCTTGACCATTACGCTGAATCAGGAGATTACTTCTCGTACGGGCTGTTTCCTGATGACCGGTAGCGTGAGCGATATTGATATCAATGAGAAGGGCGAAATCAGAAAAAACAATGCTTCGGTGAGTCTCTCGCTTGTGAGATTGGACGCAAAGGTGAGTGTGAAGGTCGTTGTGGGTGACGCATTGCACGCCAATCAAAAGATGAAGGATTTTGTGCCCGAATCGTGGCGAGTATTGCGATTGCCAAAGGCTACGAATGTGCTTGAGGGCGAAGGTGACGCTACGGAGCTGGGATATTTCGATAGCGAAGAGCAATATTTTGAAACAGAGACTGCCAAAGAGAAGGGATTCTCGTTTTATCTGCTCGAAAACAAAAAGAATACCCAGGGACTGACATCGTATCACCAGCGCGAAGAGCGCCACAAAAAAGATAACGGTACGTATGATTTGGCAAAGGGTGTGTGGAAACACGTGTCGGACGATGCTACGTATCTGGAGATTAAGGGCAAGGTGAAGATGGAGGTGGATACCGATGACGAGCACGCACTGCAATATCTCGAGGCCGATGTTACATATTATGTCCATCTCGGAAACTTTGGCGACAGCAACGGCGGCGGAGATTATAACGACTTTACGGTTGAACGAAATACGCATTACACCTACACCATCACTATCAGAGGCGTTGAGAATATCGAGGTTGAGGTGGAGAAAAATATTGAAAATCAGCCAGGTGCCGAGGGTGATGTCTATAAATCTCGAGAAGAGGTCTATATCTATGATGCGCACTATGGTCAGCGCGTGTATCGAATAGATGCCGATGCAATTCTCACAAATACAATCACTTGGTATGTAAAGACTCCGTTCAGCGAGGGAACTCCCGGAATGGAGAGCGGAACTCAGATTCCGAATCTGGACTACAAGTGGGTGTGGTTTATGGTCAACAAGGTGGGTACAAATAACAGATACTCGACTAATAATCAGTGGTATCCGGGCGATCAATATCAGGCTGTGAATTATGATGCCAATGATAAACTGTTGAATTTGGTGGAGTTTGTCGAATTCCTGAAACAGGAAAAATTAAAGTATGACGCAGCAGCGGACAAACGTAATGCGAGTGCCTTCAAGGCCGATGCTAATGGCGTATATTGTCTGTATGTAACGGTGTTTGTTGATGAGTATTTCTATGAGGCCGACCCTCTGAATTCAAGTGTTCAGTCACAGGATTTGTGGAAACAGTTTGTCAATAAGCCCAATCGACTGATGCACATACTTTGTGATAGTCAGGTGAGCAAGGACGGAGCCAGCTCGTTGACCAATAGTGTGATAACTGTGCGTCAGCGCTCGATACAGACTCCGTATAACATCAGTAACGATGAACTGATGACAGCGTGGGGTTGTGAGTCGGAAGATGAATTCATCACAAGCCAGCTCTTTTTCTACAACAGTCGCGAGACTATCACCACAAGTGACGCCGGAACCTATAATCTGGGTAGAATGGGCGCAACTTCAGAGGTGAATGGTTTGTACAACTCGCTGAGAATGTGGGGAATCACACCTGGTACTACCCGTTGGGATACATATTTGGATTATGAGAGGGACAACGACTATGCAGTCACCCTCAACAGAAACGTAATTGTATCTCACTTCTTGAAGGATAACTATGTAACCTTGCGCTACTCGCCTTTGATGCGCAATCGTGACAATAACGGTAACGGCGTGATAGATGCAGATGAATTGCGTTGGTACGTAGCATCGTTGAATCAGCTCTATGACCTGTATATCGGTCAGCAGGGGCTTAATAGCGAGGCTGCGTTGTACACCACCGAGATGGCTGCACAACCCAATCAGACCTTCACCTCGGGCCCCTATGCCGGAGCCTACAGATGGCGTAACCACATCGTGTGCAGTACGTGGACGGGTGGTGTGAATGATAATGCTCAACCTCAGGTGTTGTGGGCTGAAGAGGGATTGTCGATTGGTGGATATTTCGACCGTTATGGTAAGTATGCACCGATGTCGGTTCGTAGCGTAAGAAATCTCGGTATCAGGACTCCGGCCTATAATCAGGAGGGAACCGAAGGGGTAGGCTATCCTGTGCCGCTGGTTCAGGTCAGCGAGAACGGCAATGGCGGATATATCTTTAACTTGAAGAATGTAAATGAAAAGTCGCTCAGATATTTCACCTCTCGCGAGCTTGAAATCGGTAACGAGAATTTCGAAACCAGCCGCGTCTACTACGGATTTGAAACGGGTGCAACCGTTACTCGTACGGCAATCAACGACACGAATAACGAGGGTAACTACAAGTCGCTGAAGGAGGATCTCGAAGCAGGTCGAGAAACGGGTTGCGATACTAAAAACGGATATCGAGTTCCGAATGTGCGTGAAGGGGCGCTGATGGCTCTGTACTGCAGCAGCGCGTGGTGGAACGGTCAAAATACGATGGTCGGCACGTGGTACTCAAACGGCGACACCTCGGTCGGTGGTACGGGTAATGACTCGGGCTTCTTCAGTTGGCAATTTGGACACAAGTACGCATCAATCGGCGGTAGCGGCGTAAATACGATAAGGTCGGTGAGAGACTGGAAAGAATAAATTTTAGGCGATGGGGAAAGATGAAAATCTTTCCCCAATGTTTTGTCGATAATTTGTGTTACCTTTGCAGCCCAATTTGTTCAATATGTCAGAAATTCTGAAATATTTTCCTGCGAATTTTTGCATTTGAATGGTTTTAATAATTTTAATAGTTTTTTTTAGATGAGTTTTTTTCATTCATTATTGTGGGGTGAGGGTATTGCTCATACCGTTTTGGTGTTGTCAATGGTTATAGCCATTGGTGTTATATTGGGCAAGATTAAGATTGCCGGAATATCTATCGGTGCTACGTGGATTCTTTTCGTGGGTATTATCGCAGGCCATTTCGGAATGTCTGTTGAACATAATACATTGCACTTTATCAAGGAATTTGGACTGATATTGTTTGTGTTTTCAATCGGGTTGCAAGTAGGGCCGGGTTTTTTCTCCTCGTTCAAAGAGGGGGGACTCAAGATGGTCGGCTGTGCAGTCGCCGTAGTCGCTCTCGGAGCCGTTACTACATATATCATACACCTTGTGACCGGAACACCGCTCACCACGATGGTGGGCATTATGTCCGGAGCAGTAACCAATACTCCCGGACTTGGAGCTGCTCAACAGGCATATACTGATGTGTCGGGTGTAAATGATGAAACAATAGCCTTAGGTTACGCCGTAGCATATCCGTTGGGGGTTATAGGTGCAATATCATCACTCATTATAATCCGCTTTCTCACAAAGGTCGATTTCAATCGCGAGAACAAGGCTCTTGAATCATTGCGAGGTGAAAATAAGAACGTAGCCGGCATTTCGGTCGATTTTACCAACGATTCGCTCGAGGGTCACAGCATAGAACATATCCGCGAATTGATAAACCGTTCGTTCGTAATTTCGCGTATTAAGCATACTGACGGAACGGTGAGCATTGCAAACGCTACAAGCAAGCTGGCTGTTGGTGATAAACTCTATATTGTGTGTTCGCCTGAAGATAACGATGCCGTTGTGGCATTTTTTGGCAAACAGGTCGAGATGGATAAAGATGAGTGGAGCACAACAGACGAGCCTCAGACTCAACTCGTATCTCGCCGTATAGTCATCACCAAACCCGAAATCAATGGAAAAAAATTCTCTGATTTGCGCTTGAGAACCAAATATGGCATCAATATCACCCGCGTAAACCGAGCAGGTATTGATTTGGTGCCCTATCAGGGAATGGAGCTTCAGATGGGCGACCGAGTGATGGTTGTCGGCAAGGAGAGTTCGATTGAACAGGTCGCAAATCTATTGGGCAACTCGTTGAAGAAGCTGCGCGAACCACAACTGATGACCATATTTCTCGGGATAGGCTTGGGTGTATTGTTCGGCTCTATTCCGCTGATGAACATTCCCCAACCTGTGAAGTTAGGTCTGGCTGGTGGTCCGCTGGTTGTGGCTATTCTTATAGGACGTTTTGGGCCGCATTTCCATCTTGTGACATACACTACGATGAGTGCCAATTTGATGTTGCGCGAGGTTGGACTTGCAATGTTTCTCGCAGGTGTGGGAATCGGCGCCGGAGACGGATTCGTGGATTCGGTTGTTAACGGAGGATACCGTTGGATAGGCTACGGGTTTATAATTACCGTATTGCCGCTGTTGCTTGTAGGTGTATTTGCACGTCTAAAATTGAAAATAAACTACTATACACTTATGGGGCTATTGTCGGGCAGTATGACCAATCCTCCGGCATTGGGTTATTCAAACTCGACTGCCGGTAACGATATGCCTGCCGTAGCATACGCCACAGTCTATCCTGTTGTTATGTTCCTGAGAGTTCTTATTGCTCAGGTGTTGATTCTGACAGCACTCTAAATCTTAGATACTAAGTACACACCCGAACGCTTATAAAAAGTGTTCGGGTGTGATTTTTTCCATATATCCCATCTTTGTCATAGCGAATTTGGAATAATAAAAACAAATTACTACCTTTGTGTCACATAAGGAGCCTTTACGAACCGTGCGTTACGAAGGGTGAAAAGGGAATTCGGTGTGAATCCGAAACAATGCCAGTTGCTGTAAGTCCCACTCCAAGAAGAGTTTAGTTATCGCACTCTTTGCCACTGATTGTATATCGGGAAGGCGCGATAATAGGGATAAGTCAGAAGACCTGCCTTTTGTTTTAATGGATATCTACCTGCTGGGATACGGGTCGAAATCAACTTTTTTTAATTGCTTACTTACTTTGTAGCCTGAAAAGTCGGAACATACGTTCCAACTTAGCGTGTACGCTATTATCGTGCGCGGATTTTTTCCGCTCGGCACTAATACTGTATCCGTCGGCAACTATAGGTGTATGCAATTAAAGCCTGAATAAATAGTTGTAATATAACCCGTTATACGAATGGATACTATCCAAACGAATAACCACAGCTCGCAGGAACTTATCCTGAAGAGCAACTTGTGGAAATTTCTCAAGACTCTGCGCGTACAGGCAAACCCAATCTACTGTTTGCTTGTAGCAAGTCCCGTACACTATGCGTGGATAACCATTTCTGACAAGTCTGACCCTACAATTCAAAAGCGTATATCCATCGCACAGTTTGTCAATGCACTCAAAAAGACACCTTCGAAAGACAAATACTACCTGTTGAGTATAAATCTTTTTTTACATACTTCAGAAGAACACAAAGGTATTTATACCTACAATGCAGTCAGCCGAGACGAACTGTCGGTAGATATTGTTAAGACTTTGTGGCCAGACATAGTTGCATATCACTGCGCAGAGGCTATAAAAAGAAACGAGCGTTTTGAACTGACCCCTCAAACCATCAAACGCTACAAATTCAAGGCTCGGTATTTAGATGAGTTAAATCTCTTGATTGAACAATGCAATGCCGCATTAGAGAAAGAAACAAATTCACATTTATAAACCAATTAAAAAACAAAAAACGATGAAGAAATTTTTTATGCTTTTGGCAGTAGCCATCGTGGGTATTTCGATGACAGGCTGCTATGATGACGATGCACTCTGGAACGAAATGGAGTCGGTCAAAAATCGCGTAACAACTCTTGAAGAGGCTGTTCAAAAAACCAATGGCGACCTCACTGCACTGCAGACAATCGTATCGGCATTGCAGAAAAATGTCTATGTTTCAGAGGTAAACCAATCAGCGAATGGTTATGTAATCAAGTTCACTGATGGCAAGACGGCTACAATCACCAACGGCACCAATGGTGTAGACGCTCCGGTTATCTCGATTAAACAAGATGAGGACGGCAAGTTCTATTGGACTCAAGACGGCGAGTGGCTGTTGATTGATGGCGAGAAGGTGCTGGCCAATGGCGAAAACGGTAAAGATGCCGTAGCTCCTCAAGTGCGCATCAACGAAACAAGCAAAGAGTGGGAAATCTCAACAGATGGCGGCGAAACCTGGAATTCAACAGGTGTTACTGCTGAGGGCAAAAACACCGAAAGCAATTCACTGTTCAAGTCTGTTGATACATCAAACGATGAGTATGTAGTGTTTACTCTCGCTGATGACACTGAATTCAAACTCGTTCGCTATGATGAATCTATGCCGTTATTTACGATAATAGATGCTCCGGAAGTAGCTCAAGTTGAGTATGGCAAGAGTGTTAAGTTTGCAGTAAATGCGAATAACATCAAAGACTACACAATCTATGCACCCGAAGGCTGGAGAGTGTCTTATGCCGAGGATAGTCTTTCAGTGACTGCACCAGCAAAAGATTTGTGCCATTTTAGCAAAGAGGGTGTCATTGCTATTATGATTGTATCTGAAGCCGGCAAGAGTGCAATCGTTAAACTCAATGTTATGGCTGGCGAGTGGGTTGAAGAGACTACGCTGCGCATTTTGACATTTGAAGATAAAGATGCAAAATTCAACTCTTATGATTTGAACTATTGTGGTGCTACAATCAGAACCTGGAGTGACTTGATTGCTGCAGACCAATATATGGACGGTCTGATTTACGATATGAGCGGTTCTGAACCCTATACTTGGTATGACGAAGGTAACACCGAACTCGCACACTCATTCCCGTATAATTATGGCTGCTATGCTTATTGGGGCGGTGGCCACGCAATTTCGAACTACGCAAATGAGGACTTCGAAACCTATGGCGACTATATGAGCCAACTCACCGTTTTCGGTGAAGAGGGCGCAGGCGGACACAACGGCTCTGCAAACTTCTGTATGCACTTCGGTTATGTAGACGGCTCTGTTTACAACCAAACAGACGAATTGTCGAGCATCTTCTTTGCCGATGGCAAGGCTCGCGTAATCGACCACTTGTGGGTTAACAACTCAAACTACGTACTGAACTGCCTCTTGAACGGCAACGGTCTTACCGACCCAATGGGTGAAGACGACAGCTTCTATCTCATCGCAACAGGTTATGACGAAGATGATAATGTCGTAGGCACATCTACATTCAATATGGCTAATAGCGAAAAAATTGTTAAAGAATGGGCTAAATGGGACTTGACAAGCCTCGGTAAGGTTGCTCGCGTAGAGTTCAATGTGGGCGGTACAAATGACAACGGCTACGGATTCTCTCAGCCAGCATACTTTGCATACGATGATGTTGCTGTTCAATTCAATGAATTAGTATTCAAATAGTAACAAATGATTAAGTTTATAAGGTTAATTTTTATTTTGAGTCTTGTTGTGGTATCTTCGTCTTGCGATATAGACGAGGATATCACGACAACTTTGCCACCAAAAATTATTCTTGACAGCGAGACAGGAATTTATACCGTAAAGCAAGGTCGAGAGATTGTTATCGCTCCAGACTACGAGTTTGCCGAGGGTGCAACATATAGCTGGACAATGAATGGTGAAGTCCTCGGCAGCTCTCCCTCATTGAAGTTTATGCAAGAAGAGGCGGGCAAATACTTCGTCACCATTGCTGTAAGCAACGAAGGTGGTGTCAGTAAAGAGGAGATTCGCGTAGATGTAGTTGAATTAGAGACCCCGACCATCTCGATTGCGGGCGAAAAATCGCTCACCGTAGTAGTCGGAACAGAATTGTCGTTCAATGCTACCGTACGCAAGACCTCGCTCGAAACTACCTCATCGTGGCACCTCAACGGTCAAAAGGTGTGCGACGAATTGGAATACACCTTCAAGGCCGAAACCGTGGGCGATTACACGATTATAGCAACAGCATCGAACGAAGACGGCTCACACAGCGATACGGTAAAGGTTTGCGTACTCAACGCAGAAGATATGCCACTTGTGTGGCAATTCGACCGCACTGTATATCACAATGTTGTTGGTCGCAAGTTGATGGTTAAGCCCACCAATGTGAGCGATGATAAAAACGTAGAATACACTTGGACTATCGCAGGACAAAGCCTGCCTGCCGGAAACCAATCGCATTTTATCTTTACGGCGAACAATACGGGCGAATATCAAATATCAGCCACGGCAACGACTCTAAAAGGCGAAAATCGAATAACCATTTCTCACTCATTCACTGTTACAATACACGAGGAGAATAAATACTACCGAGCAAAAAACAGTTCATCATCAGCCGATTGGAACAAGGTTTATGAATATACTCCTGCACCTGGGCAGTTTATCAATGAACTGAAAACGGGTGGTTTTGACGGTTCGCAGACAACAATGGAGTCTGCTATTGCCTATGTCGAAGGTCGCCTGAATAGTGCCAATTGGGTGTCGTTAGGTGGATTTGGAGGTTACATCGTAGTCGGCTTTGACCACAGTATTGACAATTCGGGTGGTTATGATTTGGGCGTTATCGGCAATGCCTTTGACGGCTCGTCAGAGCCTGGTGTAATCTGGGTTATGCAAGATGAGAATGGTAATGGCTTACCTGATGATACGTGGTATGAGTTGGCTGGCTCGGAGAGTGACAAGTCTGAAACAATACGAAATTATGCCGTGACATACTATCGCCCAAGCGGCGCGGGTATGCCGGTGCAATGGACTGACAATATGGGCAATAGGGGTGAAATTGATTATCTGTCACAATTTCACACACAAGATTACTACTACCCGCTGTGGATTGAGAAGGATAGCTACACACTTGTCGGAACTCGTCTGGAGGCTCTCAACTATGACAAATCTGGGAATGGGTCCTATTGGGTGAACCCTCACTACGATTGGGGATATGCAGACAATTTCAGTCCGAAGGATTTCAACTCGAGCGATAAAGCCAATCTCTTCAAAATCTCGAATGCAGTCGATTTTGAAGGCAAGAAGGTGGAGCTGTCGCATATTGATTTTGTCAAGATTCAGAGCGCAGTTAACTCAAAGAGCGGCTGGTTAGGCGAAATCTCAACCGAGGTATGCGGATTTTATGATTGCAGTTTGAAAAACAATAAATAATTATGACAAAAAAGATAGTCAGAATTATGCTTCTCGGCCTGCTCCTTACTTCGTGTATGAAGTGGGAGTATGGCTCTGAGGAGAAATTTGATACATCAATCTCAGGTGATGGGCTATTCATTTGCAACGAGGGTAATTTTCAATACGGGAATGCGACACTTTCCTATTACGACCCGTCAACCAAGTCGGTGCAGAACGAGGTGTTCTATCGTGCCAATGCAATGAAATTGGGCGATGTAGCACAATCTATGGTAATACGCAATGGCATAGGCTGGGTTGTCGTCAATAACTCGCACGTAGTTTTTGCTATTGATATCAATACGTTCAAAGAGGTCGGGCGTATCACAAATTTGACTTCGCCCCGATACATACATTTTCTCTCTGACGAAAAGGCATATATAACTCAGATTTGGGACAACCGTATTTTTATCGTTAATCCTAAGCGATTTGAGGTTACGGGCTATATCACCGTGCCTAATATGACAATGGAGAGTGGTTCAACCGAGCAGATGGTACAATATGGCAAGTATCTCTATGTCAACTGCTGGTCGTATCAAAACCGAATTCTCAAAATAGACACCGAAACAGACAAGGTGGTTGATGAACTTGTGGTCGGAATACAACCAACATCACTTGTGATGGACTGCAATAATAAGTTGTGGACAGTGACAGACGGTGGTTATGAGGGTTCGCCATACGGGTACGAAGCGCCGTCGCTCTATCGCATTGATGCCGAAACTTTCACCATTGAAAAACAGTTCAAATTTAAGTTTGGTGATGCTCCGTCAGAAGTTCAACTTAACGGCACAAAGGACAAAATCTATTGGATTAATAATGATATCTGGGAGATGGACGTAACGGCCGACCGTGTTCCTGTGCGTCCGTTTCTGCCCTATAACGGCACAATCTACTATGGGCTGACAATTTGTCCCCGAATAGGCGATGTCTATATAGCCGATGCCATAGATTATGTACAGCAGGGAATGGTCTATCGCTACTCGAAAGATGGTGTGTTGCTTGATAGTTTTTATGTGGGCATTATCCCCGGAGCCTTTTGCTGGAAATAAAAAATAGTCGAAATGAAAAAATTACAATTCATACTTTTCTTTGTATTGTTGCCATTTATCACAACGGCGCAAAATAATAAATCCGTAGCGTGGTCTCTGTCTATGCCCGAGGTTTCGGTCTATGGCAAACGGCCGATGAAGGAGATTGGCACACAAGTTACGAAGTTTGACTCTGCGGCACTCAAAGAGAACATCGCTCTTTCAATAGCTGATATTCTGATGTTCAACTCATCAATATTTGTGAAGAACTATGGACGGGCAACACTCTCTACCGTAGCGTTTCGTGGGACTTCACCGTCACACACTCAAGTGTCGTGGAACGGAATGAAGATTAACAATCCAATGTTGGGTATGACTGACTTCTCGACTATTCCAGCCTATTTCATTGATGATGCCTCACTATTGCACGGAACTTCATCGGTCAACGAAACGGGCGGAGGTCTTGGCGGAGCCGTGAAACTCTCGACAAAACCTGCTCAGTCAGAAGGATTCGGGCTGCAATACATTCAGGGCATCGGCTCGTTTAAAACCTTCGATGAATTTTTGCGTCTGACATACGGCAATCAACATTGGCAAACATCAACGCGTGTGGTTTACTCGTCATCGCCGAATGATTATAAATACCGCAATCACGACAAAAAGGAGAATGTCTATGATGAGAATATGAACATCATCGACCAATACTACCCGATAGAGCGCAATCGTAGCGGAGCGTTCAAAGACTTTCACTTCCTGCAAGAGGTCTATTACAACACAAGGAGGGGCGATAGATTAGGATTTAACGCTTGGTATATCAATTCCAATCGCGAGCTGGCGATGCTCACCGTAGACCACGGAGATGAAACCGATTTCGATAACCGTCAACGCGAACAAACCTTTCGTTCGGTTCTCTCGTGGGATCATCTGCGCAAGAATTATAAGTTGGCTACAAAAGCTGGATATATACATACTTGGGTAGGATATGACTACAAGCGAGATTTGGGTAATGGCATTATGGCACAGATGACCCGTTCGCGCAGCAATATTAATACCTTTTATGGACAATTAGATGGAGAATATTATTTAGGCAAAAAATGGCTGTTCACAGCCAATCTGTCACTTCATCAACACATTGTAGAGAGCGAGGATAAAAACATTCTGCGCCAAGATGGAAACAAGGCAATTGTTGGCTATCGCAAAGGCAGACCTGAACTTTCGGGTTCGGTATCGGCAAAGTGGAGACCGATAGACCGTTTAGGCTTGTCGGTAGTCTTTCGCGAAGATATGTTCGGCAGCGAGTGGACACCCATCATTCCGGCATTCTTTGTCGACGGAGTCCTCTCTGAACGCGGCAATGTAATGATGAAAATTTCTATTTCTCGCAACTTTCGCTTCCCAACACTCAATGACCTCTACTTCCTGCCGGGTGGTAATCCCAATCTTAAAAAGGAGAGTGGCTGGACCTACGATGCAGGATTATCATTTTCTGTCGGTAAGGAGGGTGTTTACTCATTCAGTGGCTCGGCAAACTGGTTCGAATCGTTTGTTAAGGATTGGATTATCTGGCTGCCTACTACCAAGGGATTTTTTTCTCCAGATAATATCAAAGATGTTCACGCATACGGCGTTGAGTTGAAAGCCGACTTAAATGTCGCATTAGCAAAGGAGTGCAGACTTGGACTCAATGGCACATTTTCGTGGACACCGTCAATTAACGAAGGCGAACCTTGCACCCCAGCCGACCAATCGGTAGGTAAGCAATTGCCCTATGTGCCAGAGTTTTCTTCAGCGATTACAGGCCGATTGATATGGAGTTCGTGGTCGTTTCTTTACAAGTGGTGCTATTACTCTGAACGATACACAATGTCTTCGAATGATATATCCCTGACTGGGAAACTACCCTCATATTTTATGAGTAACATTACACTTGAGAAAGGTTTATCATTCAAGTGGGCAGACATATCATTGAAAGGCTCGATAAAGAACCTCTTTAATGAGGAATATCTCTCAGTGTTATCACGCCCTATGCCGGGTATGAACTTCGAGATTTTTATCGGCATCACACCAAAGTGGGGTGTGAAAAAATAGACAATGATATAGTTGTTGCCCCACAATAATATTAAGGAACAGTCAGAAATGGCTGTTTTTTTTGTTTTAGAATATAATGAATAAAAAAAGCGGGGAAAGTTTTTCAACTCCCCCCACCGTTTCAGTACCCAGAGCCGGGATCGAACCGGCACAGCATTTCTGCCATTGGTGTTTGAGACCAACGCGTCTACCAATTCCGCCATCTGGGCATCATCGTAGTACCATTCTCTGGTCCATTGCGAGTGCAAATGTAGAAACTTTTTTTTTATCAAAAAAATTTTTCAGCAACTTTTTTCATTATTTTTTCATTTTCTTGTTTTTTAACTTTCCGACATATTTTGTTTGACTTGTGCATTGCACTGTCAATCAGCATTGTAGCTGCTGTGTGGTGGTTTTTTTTTGAAAAAGGTGGAAAAACTGAAATTAAAGGTGTATCTTTGTCCTTCGATTTGCAACTCAATATTTTTGATTATGAAAGAATATAAAAGATATTTGGTAACCTCAGCTCTGCCTTATGCAAATGGTCCGGTACATATCGGCCACCTCGCTGGTGTTTATATCCCGTCTGATATTTATGTGAGATATTTGCGACTCAGAGGTCGTGACGTAATCTCGGTTTGCGGCTCTGACGAACACGGAGTGCCTATTACTATCAAGGCTAAAAAAGAGGGCGTTACTCCACAACAAATCGTGGATCAGTACCACAATATCATTAAAGAATCATTCTATAAGCTCGGAATGTCTTTTGATATATATTCTCGCACATCTTCAAAAATGCACCATAAGACGGCTGCGGAATTCTTCAGAACACTCTATGACAAGGGCTGTTTCATTGAACAATCTTCTGAGCAGTATTTCGACCCAGAGGCAAATCAATTCCTGGCTGACAGATATATTATGGGTACTTGCCCTCACTGCCAGAACGACAGAGCTTATGGCGACCAATGCGAAAAGTGTGGTACTACGCTAAGCCCGACCGAACTGATTAATCCGAAGTCTACGATTACAGGTGCTACGCCTGTGATGAAGGAGACCAAGCACTGGTATCTGCCGTTGGATAAAGATGAACAGTGGCTCAGAGAGTGGATTCTCGAAAACCACAAGGAGTGGAAACCTAATGTATATGGTCAGTGCAAGAGTTGGCTCGACCTCGGTTTGCAGCCAAGAGCGGTGAGCCGCGACCTCGATTGGGGTATTCCCGTTCCCGTAGAGGGCGCCGAAGGTAAGGTGTTGTATGTGTGGTTTGATGCGCCGATTGGTTATATCTCGAATACAAAGGAACTCACAGATAATTGGGAAACTTATTGGAAATCGGAAGATACAAAGATGGTACACTTCATCGGTAAGGATAACATTGTGTTCCACTGTATCGTGTTCCCGGCAATGTTGAAGGCTCACGGCGGTTATATCCTGCCTGAAAATGTGCCTGCAAACGAATTCTTGAACCTCGAGGGGGATAAAATTTCGACATCAAGAAATTGGGCAGTATGGTTGCACGAATATCTCGAAGATTTCCCCGGTAAGGAAGATGTGTTGAGATATGTGCTGTGTGCTAATGCGCCTGAAACTAAAGATAATGATTTCACTTGGAAGGATTTCCAAGCACGCAATAACAATGAACTCGTAGCAATTTTGGGTAATTTTGTCAATCGTGCAATGGTGCTGACTCATAAGTATTTCAATGGCGTGGTACCCGCTCTGGGCGAAGTGACCGAATATGACAGAGAAACACTTGCAGAGTTGTCGAAGGTGCGCGAGTCGTTGGAATATAACATCGAAAACTACCACTTCCGCGAGGCTCTGAAAGATGCTATGGGAGTTGCTCGTTTGGGTAACAAGTATCTGGCTGATACCGAGCCGTGGAAAGTTGCTAAGACTGACTTGAATAGAGTGGCTACGATACTGAACATCTCGTTGCAGATTGCTGCTAACCTTGCAATTGCAGTCGAGCCGTTTATGCCGTTCACAGCTGAAAAACTCGTTAAGATGTTGGCTGTCGAGAAGATGTCGTGGGAGCAACTCGGTATGTCAAACCTCATTGCCGAAGGTCATCAGACTGCGGCTCCCGAACTTTTGTTCGAGAAGATTGAAGACGCAGTAATCGACCAGCAGTTGCAGAAACTGGCTGACAGAAAGGCAGCGAATGCTGCAGCCGAGGTGCAGTCTGAACCGCAAAAAGATTTCATCACTTTTGAAGATTTCCAACGACAGGATATTCGCGTGGCTACGATTCTCGAGGCTGAAAAGGTTGCCAAAACAAAGAAACTGCTGAAACTGACAGTTGATACGGGCATTGACAAACGTACCATCGTTTCGGGTATTGCCGAACACTACAAACCTGAAGAGTTGGTTGGTCGTCAGGTTTTGGTGCTGGTGAATCTGCAACCGCGCGAACTGAAGGGTATTCAATCGCAAGGTATGATTCTGATGGCGCAAGATGCTACGGGCAAATTGGTGCTGCTGTCGCCTGAATGCGCAGTAAAGGCCGGCTCAGTGGTGGGCTAAACTAAATAATGAGAGAAACTAACATTTTGTAATTACAAAAATAATAAAATTTATGGAAAACATTGAATGGGGAAACCTTGGTTTTGGTTATGTAAAGACCAACTACAATGTACGTTGCTACTATCGTGATGGCAAATGGGGACAGTTGGAAATTTCAAGCGATGAGAATGTGCCTATTCACATTGCAGCATCTTGCCTGCACTACGGTCAAGAAGCATTTGAAGGTATGAAGGCATTCCGCGGTAAAGACGGTAAAGTACGTTTGTTCCGTCCGGAAGAAAATGCTCGTCGTATGATTTCATCTGCACAATACCTCAAAATGGCAGAACCTTCTGTTGAATTGTTCGTTGAGGCTTGCAAATTGGCTGTTAAATTGAACGCTGATTTCATTCCTCCCTACGGTACAGGTGCATCATTGTACTTGCGTCCGCTGTTGATTGGTACAGGTGCTCAAGTAGGTGTTAAACCTGCAAACGAATATCTGTTTATGGTATTCGTAACTCCGGTAGGCCCATACTTCAAAGAAGGTTTCAAACCGATTAAGGTTATGATTGACCGCGACCACGACCGTGCAGCTCCACTCGGAACAGGTCACGTAAAGGCTGGTGGTAACTATGGTGCAAGTATGATTTCATCTGTTATCACTCACGATTTGGGTTACTCTACACCGTTGTACCTCGACTCAAAAGAAAAACGCTACATCGACGAATGCGGTGCTGCTAACTTCTTTGGTATCAAGAATGGTACTTATGTAACTCCGAAGTCACACTCAATTCTGCCTTCAATCACAAACAAGAGTCTGCGCACTTTGGCTGAAGACCTCGGTCTGAAAGTTGAAGAACGTCCTATCGACTACGCAGAACTTCCAACATTTGAAGAAGTTGGTGCTTGCGGTACTGCAGCAGTTATCTCTCCGATTGGTTCAATCTTCGACCCATCTACAAACGAAACTATCGTTTACAGCAAAGATGGCAACGCAGGTAAATACTCAGAAGAGTTGTACAACTTGTTGCGCGGTATCCAATACGGCGAAGTTGAAGATACTCACAACTGGAACGTAGAAGTTGAATTGTAATATAACAAAGACTTTTATACAGCGAGCCGGACTGATGAAGTCCGGCTTTTTTTGTGTCACCTTCCTCGCCTGTGATGTTGTTTGTTGGGTAGCGTGCAAAAAAAGAGGCTCGGACTCACGCCCGAACCCCATCACCAACTATGAAAAAAAGAATTTGAAAATCTATTTCTTTTCGCCCTTAGCGTGAGCAACGTCAAGCAGTTCAACTTCGAAAATCAGAGCTTCGTTCGGGCCGATGAATACGCCGGCACCACGTTCGCCGTAAGCCAATTCTGACGGAATGTAAAGGATAATCTTACCACCTTTACCAACGTGTTGAAGACCTTCGCCCCAACCTTTGATTACGCGGTTAAGCGGGAATTGAACAGGGTCGCCAGCGTCGTGTGAAGATTCGAACAATTTGCCGTTCTTCAACATACCCTTGTAGTGAACAGTAACGGTGTCTTGCAAAGATGTAGGACGTTCAGTACCCTCTTCGATAACCTTGTAGAGCAAACCAGATGCAGTTTTCTTTACGCCATCTTCTTTTTCCATCTTAGCGAGGAACTTGTTCGAAGCCTCGAGATTCTTGCGCGGAACGCGAATAGTAAAGTATTCGTCCATAAATTTGCGCATATCTTCGCGATTAATCAGACCTTTGCTTTCAAAGTAATCGCGGATACCGAATGCAATCATAAACGGATTCAAAGTGCTGTCTACATTTTTGAGGTTTGCACCCATTTGATAGCCGATAGAGTAGGCCAGAGAGTCCATTTCGTTGCTGAGAGCCGGAGTCTTGCCACCCTCGCCACAGCAAGAAGCAAGCATTGTTGCAGATGCAGCTACTGCTGAACAGAATAAGAGAAATTTTTTCATTTGCTTAAAAATTTATTATCGTTAAACACTAATTTTTCAAGTTGCAAATGTATACAATTTTCTCTAACTCAGCAACTATTGTGCATAAAGAATTTAAAGCAGTGCAATAAATTTTATTCCCGACAAAAAAGTCGTATCTTTGCAGATTGAAATATTATTGATATCAATGACCGATTATAAAAATGTAACGATAAAAAATAAGCGTGCGCTGTTCGATTACAACATACTCGAGCGGTACACCTGTGGAATCGTGCTGACCGGAACGGAGATAAAATCAATCCGTCTGGGGAAGGCTGCGCTGACCGATTGTTTTTGCTATTTTGTTAATGGAGAACTGTTTGTCAGAGGAATGAATGTTGCTGAATATCACTGGGGTACATACAACAATCACCAGCCCAAGCGCGACCGGAAACTGTTGCTGACCAAGCGCGAGCTGAGAAAACTTTCGCGTCAGGTGCAGGAGAGTTCGCTGACAATAGTCGGATTGAAATTGTTTATCAACGAGCGCGGATTCGCCAAAGTGGAAATAGGGTTGGCTCAGGGTAGAAAACAATATGATAAACGCGAGTATATCAAGGAAAAAGATGCCAAACGCGAAATGGCGCGTATGATGAAACACTAAGTAAATATACCATAACGAGCTGTCAGATATGTCAATAAAAATAATTACAGTTGTTTTTAAGGGCAAAAAGATGATAAGTCTCGGAAAAAATATGTAAATTTGCGACCAAAATTAACCTTATAATAACTTATAGTCAAACATTATGGCAGAATGCAAGGATAAAAAATTGTTTGCTGAATTTCCTCCGGTAACAACCGAACAATGGGAAGAAGTAATCAATGTCGACTTGAAAGGTGCCGATTATGAGAAAAAATTGGTGTGGAAAACGGCTGAAGGTTTTAACGTTCGTCCGTACTACCGCGCTGAAAATCTCGAAGGTATCAAATTTCTGAACAGCGCACCGGGACAATTCCCATACGTGCGAGGAATCAAAAACGACAACGCTTGGAAAATTAACCAAACTGTCGAAGTTAATTGCCCGAAAGAGGCAAACACAGATGCACTGAACATCTTGATGCGTGGTGTTGAATCATTGACTTTCGATTTGAAAGTTGAAAACTTCACCGCAGAAGATCTCGAAACATTGTTGGCAGGCATCGAAATTCCTGCAGTGGAAATCAACTTCAAAGGCTGTGTGAAAACATTGCTCTCTGTTGCTGATATGTTCCTCGACAAAGTTCTCAAGGCAGGATATACTAAAGACCAAGTTAGCGCATCATTCGCAATCGACCCGATTATGCAAAAGCTCTCGCTCAGAGGTAAGGCTTGCAACGGCGAAATGATGTCTAAGATTGTTGAATTGATTAAGAAACGTGGCGAATTGCGCCGTGTTAAAATCATCACCGTAGGTGGCGATATCTTCCAAAACTGTGGTTCGACAATCGTACAAGAACTCGCCTTCTCAATGGCAGTTGGTAGCGAATATCTCAATAAGTTGATGGAAAACGGATTGTCAGTTGACGATGCTGCATCGGCAATGAAGTTCAACTTCTCAATCAGCTCTAACTACTTTATGGAGATTGCTAAGTTCCGCGCAGCTCGTATGTTGTGGGCTAACGTAGTTGCTCCGTATGCACCTGCTTGCGAATGCTCATCTAAGATCAGAATCCACGCAATCACAGCTCGTTGGAATATGACCGTTTATGATGCATACGTAAATATGTTGCGTGCAACAAGTGAAGCTATGTCTGCAGCTATCGCAGGTGTAAGTTCTATCGAAGTTCTTCCGTTCGATATCGCATACGAAAAACCGACTGATTTCAGCCGTCGTATCGCTCGTAACGTTCAGTTGATTCTGAAGGAAGAATCACACTTCGACCACGTTGTAGACCCTGCAGGTGGTGCTTACTACATCGAAAACCTCACTCGCTCAATCGCAGAAAACGCTTGGAAACTCTTCGTAGAAGTTGAAAACAAGGGCGGTTATCGCGAAGCATTCGTTGAAGGTTTCATTCAAGCTAAAGTTGAAGAATCTGCAGCTCAAAAAGAAAAGAACCTCGCAACAAGAAAAGAAACTTTGTTGGGTACAAACCAATTCCCGAACTTCACAGAAATCGCTCCGGCAGAGGTTACAGTTGATACAGTAACTAAGAAAGAGTGCGGTTGCTGCTGTTCAGAGGCTGCAGACTACAAAAAACTCGTTCCGTTCCGCGTTGGTATGTCATTCGAAGCATTGCGCCTGAAAACAGACCGCAGCGGTAAAGAACCTAAAGCATTTATGCTTACTTTGGGTAACTTGGCAATGGCTCGTGCACGTGCTCAGTTTGCAAGTAACTTTATGGCTTGTGCAGGTATCCGTCCGATTGACAACATTCTGTTCCACTCAGTTGAAGAGGGTGTTAAGGCAGCTCTCGAATCTAAGGCAGAAATG
The DNA here is from genome assembly GCA_045656065.1 of Rikenellaceae bacterium. Classification (GTDB taxonomy): domain Bacteria; phylum Bacteroidota; class Bacteroidia; order Bacteroidales; family Rikenellaceae; genus CAJGBR01. The sequence continues at coordinate 30,370 of JAZOQL010000225.1, forward strand.
GTTGTGTTGTGTAGCTCAGATGATGAATATGCAACATTTGCTCCGGAAGTATTCGCTCAGTTGAAAGACAAGTGCGTATTCGTAATCGCCGGCGCACCTGCGTGCAAAGAAGATCTCGAACAGATCGGAATCAAGAACTTTATCAGCGTTCGCTCGAATGTTCTGGAAACTCTCACCGATTTCCAAAACCAATTGGGCATCAAATAATTGAATGACAATGAGAGCAAAATATTCAGAAATATTGAACGAGTCAGCAGGCAAGGCTTGCGGCTGTGACACTGAAAGACCCGTATGGAATACCGCAGAAAAAATTGCTGTTAAGGGTACATACACTGAGGCTGACCTCGAAGGTATGGAACACTTGAACTATGCAGCAGGTATCGCTCCGTTCTTGCGTGGTCCATATAGTACAATGTATGTAATGCGTCCGTGGACTATTCGTCAGTATGCAGGTTTCTCTACTGCCGAAGAATCTAACGCATTCTATCGTAGAAATCTGGCTTCAGGACAAAAAGGTTTGTCTGTGGCATTCGACTTGGCTACACACCGTGGTTACGATGCTGACCACCCACGTGTAGTAGGCGACGTTGGTAAAGCCGGCGTTTCTATCTGCTCTGTAGAAGATATGAAGGTACTGTTCGACGGTATTCCTTTGGACAAAATGTCTGTATCTATGACTATGAACGGTGCCGTTCTGCCTATCTTGGCGTTCTACATCGTAGCAGGTCTGGAACAAGGTGCAACCCTCGAACAGTTGCAAGGTACTATCCAAAACGATATTTTGAAGGAATTTATGGTACGTAATACCTATATCTATCCTCCAAAATTCTCTATGAAGATTATCGCAGACATCTTTGAATACACATCAAAGAATATGCCTAAATTCAACTCGATTTCAATCTCTGGTTACCATATGCAAGAAGCAGGTGCTACAGCAGATATCGAGTTGGCTTACACTCTGGCTGACGGTCTTGAATACCTCCGCACAGGTGTTAGCGCAGGTATGAGCGTTGACGCATTTGCTCCGCGTCTGTCGTTCTTCTGGGCAGTGGGTATGAACCACTTTATGGAAATCGCTAAGATGAGAGCAGCTCGTCTGTTGTGGGCTAAGTTGGTAAAACAATTCAACCCGAAAAACCCGAAATCTTTGGCATTGCGTACACACAGCCAAACTTCAGGTTGGTCTTTGACAGAACAAGATCCGTTCAACAACGTGGCTCGTACTTGTATCGAAGCAATGGGTGCTGCATTGGGTCACACTCAATCATTGCACACAAATGCGTTGGACGAAGCAATCGCTCTTCCGACAGACTTCTCAGCTCGTATCGCTCGTAACACTCAGATCTATATCCAAGAAGAAACTCAAGTATGCCGCTCAGTAGACCCGTGGGCAGGTTCATACTACATCGAAAAACTGACTCAACAAATCGCAGACAGCGCTTGGAAACTTATCCAAGAAGTTGAAGAACTCGGCGGTATGTCAGCAGCTATCGAAGCAGGTATTCCGAAGATGCGTATTGAAGAGGCAGCAGCTCGTACACAAGCTCGCATCGACTCTTGCAACGATACAATCGTAGGTATTAACAAATACCGCTTGGAAAAAGAAGACCCAATCGATATCTTGGCAGTAGACAATACCGCTGTTCGTGAAGCTCAAATCAAACGTCTTAAAGACCTCAGAGCTAACC
>JAZOQL010000226.1:0-13322 GCA_045656065.1 Rikenellaceae bacterium
GATGCCTCCGAATGATGCGTGAGTGATACCACCACTCAGGAATACCAGCCTGCGACAGACGATATATGTGCCTATCAATCCACAAGCAACCCCTGCCAGCAGCGCAGCCAGCAGGGCGTTACTCAAGAATTTATACTGCAATATTTCGCCTATCAACTCCATACTCTGATTCCTTCACAAATTCGCCTCTGCCAACTCGGCGAGAAGCAAAATTCGTGCATAAGTGCCGATTAGAATTCCGATGAGAATTTGAAATTAATCTCTGGGAATTTCTCGATTGCAAGGTGCAGAGCATATTGAGTCTCGGCCATAAATACATCTCGGCCGTGTTTGTCGATTGCCATATTTTGCCATTTGCGTCTTATGAAGTCATCATAGACGGCCTTGTTGTCACACTCAATCCAGCACGCCTTGTACATTGGCAGAGATTCGTAGCGACATTTTGCTCCATACTCGTGTTCGAGGCGGTATTGGATAACGTCAAACTGCAGCGCTCCGACCGTGCCGATAATCTTTCGACCATTGCCTCTTGAGGTGAACAGTTGAGCTACACCTTCGTCCATCAGCTGGTCGATACCCTTTGAGAGTTGTTTGAACTTCATCGGGTCGGCATTTTCGATATATCTGAACAATTCGGGAGCAAATGTCGGGATGCCTGTAAATTTCAGTTGTTCGCCCTCGGTGAATGTATCTCCGATTTTGAACGTACCCGTATCGTGCAGACCTACGATATCTCCGGGGAACGCCTCATCGACTACCGATTTTTTCTCAGCAAGAAAGGCGTTGGGTGACGAGAATTTCATCGTTTTTCCGCTGCGAACGTGCAGATAAGGTTTATTGCGTTCGAAGTGTCCCGAACAAATTTTCAAGAATGCCAGACGGTCGCGATGGTTGGGGTCCATATTGGCGTGAATCTTGAATACGAATCCTGTCATCTTAGGTTCGTCGGGCTGGATTGTGCGCTGTTCGGTGGTAGTCGGACGTGGTGAGGGTGCGATGCGAATAAAGCAGTCGAGCAACTCTCTTACGCCAAAATTGTTCAGCGCGCTGCCGAAGAATACCGGAGCCAGACGTGCAGCACGATACTCCTCAACTTCAAATTCCGGATATACTCCATCGACGAGGTCGACGTCTTCGATGAGTTTATTGTGGAACGGAGCAATATATTTTTCCAGCTCGGGATTGTCGAGTGTGATATCAACAACTTCGCCATCTGCGCGCTGCTTGTCCTCTGACATAAACAGCGACAATTTTTGTTCATAGATGTTATACACACCCTTGAACGTAGGACCCGTACTGATTGGGAATGCCAACGGACGCACCTTGATTTTGAGTTCCTCTTCCAATTCGTCCATCAGGTCGAACGGGTCTCGGCAGGGACGGTCCAATTTGTTGATGAAAATCATCACCGGAGTCTGTCTCATACGGCAGACCTCCATCAACTTTCTGGTTTGAGTTTCAACACCCTTTGCTCCGTCGACTACTATGATAACGCTGTCTACGGCAGTGAGTGTTCGGTAAGTGTCCTCGGCGAAGTCCTCGTGACCCGGAGTGTCAAGAATATTGATTTTGACATCTTTGTACTCGAACTCCATAACCGACGTAGCAACCGAGATACCTCTTTGGCGTTCGATTTCCATAAAGTCCGAGGTTGCTCCCTTTTTGATTTTGTTCGATTTAACAGCACCTGCCACGTGAATTGCGCCCCCGAAGAGAAGCAGTTTCTCGGTCAGTGTAGTCTTACCCGCGTCAGGGTGGCTGATGATTGCAAATGTGCGTCTTCTGTTTATTTCCTGTTTAAGGTCCATATAAATTTTTCAAGTGTTTGTGCAGGCGCTCTCACTTCGAACTGAAACAATGTCTAATCAGCATAAAAATCGAGAGCTCCTGATTGTTGATTAAAATTCCTTAATAGGGTGCGGTTGCGATGGGTAGTCCAACGTGTAGTGCAGACCGACACTCTCTTTCATTTGGCGAGCCTGTTTGATGATGAGGTATGCTACGGCAATCATATTTCTCAACTCGCACAGCTCCTTGCTCAGTGTGAGCGTAGTGTACATCTCCTCGGTCTCTTTGTAGATGATTTCGAGTCTGCGGTTGGCTCTTTCGAGTCGCATATCCGAGCGGACAATGCCCACATAGTTGCTCATAATCTGCTGCATCTCCTTGTAGTTCTGGATAATCAGCACCATCTCTTCTGGGTGTGTTGTTCCCTCGTAATCCCACGCTGGAATATTTTCACGCAGAGTCAGCGAGTCGAGTCTTTCGATGGCGTGCTTTGCAGCAAAATCGGCATAGACAATCGCCTCGCTCAGCGAGTTTGATGCCAGACGGTTTGCTCCGTGCAGCCCCGTACACGATGTTTCGCCCAATGCGTACAGACGGTTAATCGTAGTCTCGCCATTTGTGTCAACCTTCACCCCACCACAACAGTAGTGAGCCGCAGGTACTACGGGTATCATCTCTTGTGTGATGTCAATGCCAATAGATAAACATTTCTGGTAGATATTGGGGAAGTGGTTGATTAACTTTTGCGGGTCGGTATGGCGCGCATCAAGATATACGAAATCATCACCTCTGACCTTCATTTCGTTGTCGATGCTTCGTGCTACGATGTCGCGCGGAGCCAGCGAACCCATCGGGTGATATTTCTCCATAAACGTATTTCCGTCTTTGGTCTTGAGTATTGCTCCGAAACCGCGCATCGCCTCTGTAATCAGGAACGAGGGGCGTTCGCCCGGATTGTAGAGCGAGGTGGGGTGGAACTGAATGAATTCCATATTTTCGATTATCCCCTTAGCTCGGTGAACCATTGCGATGCCGTCGCCCGTAGCCACAGTCGGATTTGTTGTGGTATGATAAATATTTCCGATTCCGCCCGTAGCCACTACCGTAACCTTTGACAGAATGGTCATAACCTTATTCTTTTTCAGATTGAGAACGTATGCTCCGTAACACTCTATGTCCGGAGTGTTCTTCTTGACGAGCTGTCCCAGGTGGTGTTGAGTCAGCAGGTCTACTGCAAAGTGATACTCAAGCACTTCGATATTCTGATGTTTTTTTACTTGCGAAACTATCGAGTGTTCGATTTCATATCCCGTATTGTCTTGGTGGTGCAGTATTCGGTGACGAGTGTGTCCCCCTTCTCGAGCGAGTTCATAACGGCCGCCAGCCTCTTTGTCGAAGCGGACTCCCCATTCGACGAGTTGTTTGATTTGTGCCGGAGCATTTTTTACAACAAGTTCTACGGCTTGGGGGTCGTTGATTCCGGCTCCGCAGACCATTGTGTCCTTGATGTGCTGGTCGAACGAGTCGGGTTCGTAGGTTACAGATGCAATTCCGCCCTGTGCGAAATTGGTGTTGCTTTCGCAGATTTCAGATTTGGTTACGAGGATAACCTTTCCGTGTGCAGCGGCTTTCAGTGCGAAACTGAGTCCTGCAATGCCGCTACCTATTACAAGAAAATCGCATTTAAGTTCCATTTACCTTAATATTAGTTTTTTAAGGTCGTCTTGAGAGCCGTCGAAGACGTTTCGGTCTACGGCACTCGAGATGCCTTTAATACGATGATTGTCTGTGTGTTGCCATATTGTCCATTTGTGCGTCGGCTCACCACGATAGTCGGCTATCCACAAGATGTACTCCCTGTCTGGAAAGTCGTCCTTCAGGTATCGTTCGTAAAAGTTTGATGAACAATATATTATCGGGTAGACTCCGTAATGGCTGCGAATCTTTTTACAGAATGCCTTAGTCTGTTTTATCATCCACTGTCGGTCTTTAAAGAAGCGATGGTGTTCGATGTCGAGCACAGGAATAAGGTCGCCCTTTTTCAGATTTGCAGTTTTGATGAAATTTTCTGCTTGTTCTTTTCCGTCGGTTCTGTGTCCGAAGAAGTGGTATGCTCCGCAGAGAATGTCTCGGTTGTTGAGTTCTGTTTTGCGTTTCGCGTAGGTTGGGTCGGAAATCAGAGTGCCCTCGGTGGCTTTTAGATAGACAAACGCAGGTTGATTGCTGTCAATCAGTTTGTCCCAATTGACCGAGCGCTGATGTTTGGAGAGGTCTATTCCCCACACTTCGAAGCTCTCTGCCGAGCGGTTCTCCGAGCCTTTACACCCGAACACTATGAGTGAAATTATCAGAATCAGCAGTATATGACTTTTAAGGGCTCTCATAATCAATCTACATACAAGCGACAAAGTTACGAAATGATTGTGATTAGCCAAAATATTTAAATGCAAAAAGTTGAAATTATTTTTACGGCAAATGTTCGATGAATTCAATTTCTGAGCGGTTTTTGTACGATTATTGAGATGGTGTGTCTAAAAAAATATGATGCTATGGAAGAACTGTTTTTAGAACAATTGGAAAAATCAAAACGTGCAATCCGCAACTGGTGGTTGGTCGTTGCATTGGGTGTGTTGATGATTGCAGTAGGGGTGGCTGTCTATCTCTTTCCGGGAATAAGCTACTTGGCTATGTCGCTGATATTCGGCATTTTGATGTTGATTTCGGGGCTATCATACATTTGGCTTGCAGCTACGAACCAGCGTGGCGTGGTGGGGCGAGGCTGGGTTATGGCCGGAGGTGTAATCGAGGTGTTGTTAGGTGCTATTTTGACGATTGTTCCGGGCATAACGGCGCTGACTTTGCCGCTTTATTTAGGCTTCTGGTTGCTGATTCGCAGTTTTGCTCTGATGGGGGTAGGTGCCGATATGAGCTCGCTCAAAATCAAGGGCTCGGGCTGGACAATATTTTCGGGAGTCCTGCTGATGTTTTTTGCAATAATAATCGTTTTGCAGCCACTCTATTTCGGCATTGAGGTTGTGATTGGGTGGGTCGGAGCTACGCTCATTTTGTTCGGAATCGCAATGTGCACCTTGGGCGGACAACTCAGAACGCTGCATCACAACTTTAGCTAAACAATACCGAGACTCCTCTGGTGAGAAATATCAAATTTTGGGTGGCGATGTCGGGTGCAGAGGCGCCTGATGTCGCTATGTGTCTGCATAATTTAGTGTTTTGTTTGATGTTTTTTGAAGAAAAATTCATATATTTGCCCGAATTATTGAAGGTGTAAATTGTATGAATAATAATAAAATAAAGGTTGGTATTACATCCGGAGATATAAATGGCATCGGTTGTGAGGTGATTATCAAGTCGTTATGTGATAATCGTGTGTGTGAGATGTTTACTCCGGTGATTTATGGCTCGGGGAAAGTTTTGGCATTCCACCGCCGTTATGTGAACTGCGAACAGCTGGTCTATAACCAGGTTTCTTCGGCAGACGAAGTGCGTGACGGTAGAATTAATTTGGTTAATTGTGTCGATGATGCAGTCAGAGTTGAAATCGGTCTGTCGACCGAGGCTGCTGGTGAAGCCTCACTTGCTGCGCTTGAATTGGCCGTTGCCGATTTGAAACGTGGTGCGATTGATGTGCTGGTTACTGCTCCGATAAACAAAAAGAATATTCAGTGTGACAAGTTCCACTTCAATGGTCATACCGAGTTTCTGGCTGATAAATTGGGCGGCGAACCTCTGATGATTATGGTCAATGATGTGATGAGAGTAGGGCTGGCAACAGTGCACAAACCAATCTCAGAAGTGGCATCGGCTATTAGCAAAGAACTGATTGTGGATAAGTTAAAACTCTTCAGAGATAGCTTGTTGAAGGATTTTGTTATTCGCGAACCCAAAATTGCAGTCTTGTCTCTTAACCCACACTCGGGAGATGGCGGTCTGTTGGGCAGCGAAGAGATTGACATCATTCAGCCTGCAATTAAGGAGGCTACAGAACAGGGTATATTGGCATTTGGTCCGTTTGCTGCGGACGGATTCTTCGGCAGCGGCGCATTCGCCAAATATGACGGCGTGTTGGCTATGTATCACGACCAGGGTCTGATTCCGTTTAAATCAATGTCGTCGTCAACATCGGTTAACTATACGGCAGGGCTGCCTATTGTCAGAACAAGTCCGGCTCACGGCGTGGGGTACGATATCGCAGGCAAGGATATTGCTGATGAAACCTCAATGAGATCTGCGATATATATGGCAATAGACATATTCAGAAACAGACAGATGTATGAACGAATAAGTGCGAATCCGTTGCGTAAGTACCGAATTGAGAGTGGTCCGGACATATCGGCTGCGGATTTGACCGACGAAACAGATCATCATAACTAAAAAAATGTCGGAACAATTTTCGTTGAAATATAAATGAAGAAATAAAATTTTAGAATAATGATAAAGATAACCTTTCCGGACGGAACTATTCGTGAATACGAAAAAGGAATAACCGCCCTTCAGATTGCAGAAAAAATATCATCACGACTCGCTCAGGAGGTGATGGCGGCAACAGTTAACGGTCAGGTTTGTGACCTTACTCTGCCTATTAATGAAGATGCGACACTCAAGTTGCACAAATGGGAAGACCAAGAGGCTCAGGATACATTCCACCACACCTCGTCACACTTGCTGGCCGAAGCGCTCGAGTCGCTCTACCCGGGTGTGAAATTCGGTATCGGCCCGTCAATTGAAAACGGTTTCTATTATGACGTAGACCTGCCAGAACCTATCACAGATTCTGACCTCAAGAAAATTGAGAACAAAATGGTCGAACTCGCTCGAAACAAAGAGCCGCTGGTACGTCGCGAAGTGCCCAAGGCTGAAGCTCTGGCTAACTTCACAGAAAAGGGCGACCAATACAAGGTTGAACTTATTCAGGATTTGGAAGATGGTAAGATTACCTTCTACACAAATGGTGCATTCACCGACCTGTGTCGCGGTCCGCACTTGCCAAATACGGGATATATCAAGGCTATCAAATTGACCTCTATCGCAGGTGCTTACTGGAGAGGTAATGAAAATAACAAGATGCTGACTCGTATCTATGGCGTTTCATTCCCAAAGAAAGCGATGCTTGATGAGTATCTGGCTATGCTGGAAGAGGCTAAGAAACGCGACCACAGAAAATTGGGTAAAGAGTTGGAATTGTTCCACTTCTCACAAAGAGTCGGTCAGGGATTGCCGTTGTGGTTGCCGAAGGGTGCAGCGCTCAGAGAGAGACTCGAAAACTTCTTGCGCGCAGTACAAAAGAAACACGGATACCAACAGGTTATCACTCCGCATATCGGTATGAAAGACCTTTATGTAACTTCGGGACACTATGCGAAGTATGGTGCTGACTCGTTCCGCCCGATTCGCACTCCGGACGAAAATGAGGAGTTCCTGCTCAAACCGATGAACTGCCCCCACCACTGCGAAGTCTATAAGTTTAAACCTCGCTCATACAGAGACCTGCCCGTACGTTTTGCAGAGTTCGGTACAGTGTACAGATATGAACAGAGTGGTGACTTGCACGGTCTGACTCGTGTTAGAGGATTCACCCAGGACGATGCTCACATCTTCTGCCGTCCGGACCAACTCTCTGATGAGTTCAAAAAGGTAATCGACATCGTGTTGTATATCTTCAAGACATTGAGTTTTGAGAACTTTACAGCTCAGATTTCATTGCGCGACCCAAAAAATACTACAAAATATATAGGTACAGACGAAAATTGGGAAAAGGCAGAGTCGGCTATTATCGAGGCTACCAAAGAGAAGGGTCTGAATACCGTAATCGAGTTGGGCGAGGCTGCGTTCTATGGTCCGAAACTCGACTTTATGGTCAAGGACGCAATCGGCCGTAAGTGGCAGCTCGGAACAATTCAGGTAGACTATAACCTGCCGGAACGTTTCGACCTTACATACACAGGCGCAGATGATAAACCACACCGCCCGATTATGATTCACCGTGCACCGTTCGGCTCGATGGAGCGTTTCGTTGCAGTATTGCTCGAACATACAGGCGGTAAGTTCCCGTTGTGGCTGACTCCGGATCAAGCAGTGGTTATGCCTATCAGTGAAAAGTTTAACGACTATGCACAGAAGGTTACAGACAAACTGAACGAACTTGATGTGAGAGCATTTGCTGACTTGAGAAACGAAAAAATCGGCCGCAAGATTCGTGATAACGAGTTGAAGAAGATACCATATCTGCTGATTGTTGGCGAAAAAGAAGAGGCAGAAGGTTTGGTGTCAGTCAGAGTTCAAGGTGAAGGAGATAAGGGTGCAGTGACAATTGAACAATTTGCAGAACAGGTTGCAGCTCGCGTTAAAGAAGAGGTGCGCCCGATTGGCGAATAGTGAAAATTAAAACACATAAGTAATATAAGTATTAACTAATTTTAGGAGGGTACAGTCATAAATCCAATTAAAACTCCTCGACCTCAGCAAGGACAACAACAGCCAAAACAGGCTGATAAAGAGGTCGCAAACAGAATTAACGAAAGTATCACAGCGCCACAGGTTCGTCTTGTGGGTGATAACATTGAGGGATCGCAGGTTGTTTCAATCCGCGAAGCCCTGAGAATGGCAGAAGAACTTGAAGTCGATTTGGTGGAAATCTCGCCAAAGGCAGATCCGCCGGTGTGCCGATTGGTAGATTACCAAAAATTCCTCTACCAACAAAAACGTAAGGCAAAGGAGATTAAAAACAAATCGGTCAAGATTGTGGTAAAGGAGATTCGATTTGGTCCCAATACCGACGATCACGACTACAACTTCAAGCTGCGCCACGCTGAGAACTTCCTGAAAGATGGAGCCAAGGTTAAAGCATACGTCTTTTTCCGCGGTCGTCAAATCGTGTTCAAGGATCAAGGCGAAATCTTGTTGTTGAGATTTGCACAAGACCTCGAAGAGTTTGGAAAGGTAGAACAGATGCCTCGTTTGGAAGGAAAACGAATGATTCTGATTTTATCTCCCAAACCCAAAAAGTAGAGATAAATCGATAGTATGGAGTGTCCTTGCGGGGACATTTCATACTTGATTGTTTTGGTGTAACTGATTTTTAAATGCTTTTTTGTTGAGTGTTTTTAAAATTAGGTGTACCTTTGTGGCATATTTCAATATATTCCGAAAACCAAAAACCAAAATAACATTTATAAAAATGGCAAAGGAAAAAAAATTTATTACCTGTGACGGTAACTATGCAGCTGCGCACATCGCGTATATGTTCAGCGAAGTGTCAGCAATTTACCCTATCACACCGTCGTCGACAATGGCAGAATACATTGACGAATGGGCTGCCAACGGACGTAAAAACATCTTCGGAGAAACAGTTAAGGTCGTAGAAATGCAATCTGAAGCAGGCGCTGCAGGTGCAGTTCACGGTTCGCTTCAAGCCGGAGCCCTGACTACAACTTATACTGCATCTCAAGGTCTGTTGTTGATGATCCCGAATATGTACAAAATCGCAGGTGAGTTGTTGCCAGCTGTATTCCACGTTTCAGCTCGTGCATTGGCTTCACACGCTTTGTCAATCTTCGGTGACCACCAAGACGTTATGGCTTGTCGTCAGACAGGTTTTGCAATGTTGGCTTCAGGTGGTGTGCAGGAAGTAATGGACTTGTCTGCAGTTTCACACTTGGTGGCAATTCGTTCACGTGTTCCGTTTGTTAACTTCTTCGATGGTTTCCGTACATCACACGAAATCCAGAAAATCGAACTCATCGAACAAGACGAATTGGCTCCGCTGGTAGACCGCGAAGCTCTGCAACAATTCCGCAACCGCGCTTTGAATCCGGCTAACCCTGTTACTCGTGGTACAGCTCAAAACCCGGATATCTATTTCCAAGCTCGCGAGGCTTGCAACCGTTACTACGATGCAGTGCCCGATATGGTTGCTGAAGAGATGGAAAAAATCTCGAAAATCACAGGCCGTACATATAAACCATTCAACTACTATGGTGCTGCTGACGCAGAACGCGTTATCGTAGCTATGGGTTCTATCACAGAAACTATCCGCGAAGTAGTTGATTACTTGATGGCTAAAGGCGAAAAAGTGGGTGTCGTTTCTGTTCACTTGTATCGTCCGTTCTCGGCTAAGCACTTTATGGCTGCTATGCCTGAAACCGTTAAGACTATCACAGTTCTCGACCGTACTAAAGAACCAGGTGCTGTTGGCGAACCTCTCTACCTCGATGTTAAATCTCAATTCTATGGTAAAGAAAACGCTCCGAAAGTATATGGTGGTCGCTATGGTTTGTCTTCAAAGGATACTACTCCGGCTCAAATGTTGTCAGTATTCGAAAATATGAATGCTGCTGAATCAAAAGAATTCTTCACTGTGGGTATCAATGACGACGTTACTTACTTGTCATTGCCTGTTGGCGAAGAAATCAGTTTGGCTAAACCGGGTACTTTCGAAGGCCGTTTCATCGGTTTGGGTGCTGACGGTACTGTAGGTGCTAACAAGAACTCAATCAAGATTATCGGCGAAACTACCGATAAATATTGCCAAGCATACTTCTCTTATGACTCTAAGAAATCAGGTGGTTACACATCTTCTCACTTGCGTTTCGGTGATGAACCTATCACATCTCCGTACCTTGTGACTACACCTGACTTCGTAGCTTGTCACGTTCCTTCTTATATCGGCAAATACGACCTCTTGAAAGGTCTGAAAGATGGTGGTACCTTCCTGTTGAACTCTGTACACGATGCAGAAACAACTAAGGCTTCTCTGCCGAACGATATGAAGAAATATTTGGCAGACCACAAAATCAACTTCTACATTATCAACGCTACTAAGATTGCAGGCGAAATCGGTTTGGGTAACCGTACAAACACAATTATGCAGAGCGCATTCTTCAAAGTTGCTGATGTAATCCCTTACGAACAAGCTGTAGAACAAATGAAGAAATTCATCTACAAGTCTTACGGCAAGAAGGGTGAAGATGTTGTCAATATGAACTACGCTGCAGTAGACAGAGGTGGTGATGTAGAAAAAGTTGAAGTTCCGGCTGAATGGTCTAACTTGACAGTTGAAACTGTTGTAGTTAAGAAGAACCAACCTGAATTCATCGAAAAAGTTGTCAACCCGATTAACGCTTTGGAAGGTGATTCACTGCCTGTAAGTACATTCCTCGGTCGTGAAGATGGTACTTGGGACGCTGGTACAGCTAAATATGAAAAACGCGGTATCGCTTCTGCAGTTCCCGAATGGAATGCTGAAAACTGTATCCAATGTAACCAATGTGCTTTGATCTGTCCTCACGCTGCAATCCGTCCGTTCTTGCTGACTGCTGAAGAGGCTGCTGGCGTTCCTGAAGGTGCAGTTTGCGCTGACGGTAAAGCTCAACTCAAAGAGTACAAGTTCCGTATCCAAGTAAGCCCGATGGACTGTACAGGCTGTAACAACTGTGTGAATGTTTGTCCTGCTCCGCAAAAGGCGTTGGCTATGAAGCCGCTCGAAACTCAAATGAAAGAACAAACCGTTTGGTCTTATATGAACGACGTGGTTGGTTACAAAGACCAAATCCTCGATAAGACTAAGAGCATTAAGAATATGCAGTTCGCTCAACCGTTGTTCGAGTTCTCAGGTGCTTGCGCAGGTTGTGGTGAAACTCCGTATATCAAGGGTATTACTCAATTGTTCGGCGAACGTATGATGGTTGCAAATGCTACAGGTTGTTCTTCAATCTATAGTGGTTCAGCACCTTCTACTCCTTACTGTACAAACGCTAAGGGTCGTGGTCCGGCTTGGGCTAACTCATTGTTCGAAGACAATGCCGAATTCGGTCTGGGTATGAAGACTGCTAACACCAAGTTGCGCGAACGTGTTGCAGACAAGATGCGTCACGCTATTGCAGAATGCAACTGCTGCTCAGCAGAACTCAAGGCTTTGATGCAAGAGTGGCTCGACAATATGAACGACGGTCCTAAGACTATGGAACTGAGCGAAAAACTCATTCCGATGATGGAGGCTTGCAACTGCAAAACTTGCCAGGAAATCCTCGCTATGAAGCAATACTTGGTTAAGGCTTCTCAATGGATCTTCGGTGGTGACGGTTGGGGTTATGACATCGGTTACGGCGGTCTCGACCACGTTTTGGCATCTGGCGAAAATGTGAACATTATGGTTATCGACACCGAAGTTTACTCTAACACAGGTGGTCAGTCATCTAAGGCTACTCCTATCGGTGCAGTTGCTAAGTTTGCTTCTTCAGGTAAACGTGTTCGCAAGAAAGACCTCGGTGCTATCGCAATGACTTATGGTTATGTTTATGTAGCTCAAGTTGCTATTGGTGCTAACCAAAACCAATACTTGCAGGCTATCAAAGAGGCTGAAGCATACGATGGTCCGTCATTGATTATCGCATACGCTCCGTGTATCAACCACGGTATCAAGGGCGGTATGACCAATACTCAAGCTGTTGAAAAGGCTGCTGTTGAGTGTGGTTACTGGCACTTGTGGAGATTCAATCCGGCTGCTCCGGCGGGCAATAATCCGTTTACACTCGATTCTAAGGAACCGGATTGGAGCAAATTCCAGAAGTTCATCAATGGCGAAGTTCGCTACTCTTCATTGCTGAAGTTGTTCCCAGAACAAGCTCAGGAACTCTTCGAAGCATCTGAAGAAAATGCTAAGTGGCGTTACAACAGCTATGTGAGATTCACTAAAATGGAATACTAAGATATTGAATCTTATATGATAAAGAGTCTGCTCACCTCGAGCAGACTCTTTTTTGATATTGGTATGGTATAAAAATAAAAGGAGCCGAAAAGATGTTTTCGTCTCCTTGTTTCGATAGTATCAGTCTACCTGAGTCCTGATTACTTCTTACGATTATCGTAGTGCTTTTGATAGCGGCTCATAAACTTATCTACGCGTCCTGCGGTATCCACCAACTTCATCTTACCAGTGTAGAACGGGTGAGATGTGTTAGAGATTTCCATCTTGTACACGGGATAGGTTTCGCCGTCCACTTCGATAGTTTCACGTGTCTGAACGGCGGACCTGCACAAAAACACATGGTCGTTTGACATATCCTTGAATGCTACGATTCGATAATCTTTAGGATGAATTTCCTTTTTCATGTGTGTGTACTAATTAATTAAAATTCAATTTATCGGGTGCAAAGGTAGTCTAAATTTATGGTTCGACCAAATTATTTTGCTAAAATTCTCTATCTCAAGCCAAGTTTTTTAGCAATATGCTTTGGAAGAGCATCTTTGTGAACGATAATGTTCATTGTTTTGTAGCGAGCAAACGCTTTAGATGCATACCAGATACCTTTGTATTTACCAGCAGGACCCCAAGAGTTTTTAACCATATAGTATTCGTTGCCATCTTGGTCTTTAGCGATACCATAGATTTGCATACCGTGGTCGTCAGTTGTTTGCCAGTTGCCGTAAGCAATTTGGCGTTCTTCTTGAGTAACCCATTTTTGAGGACGTGGTTGGTTGATCATATTCTTTTCTGCCGGAGAGAGCTTCAACCAACG
>JAZOQL010000227.1:0-10023 GCA_045656065.1 Rikenellaceae bacterium
TGTTTCAACACTCTGATTCAACACTGTTGAAAACGTCTGTTGAAAACTCAATTATGAATAATTTGTAAATTTTCAAATTCAGGGTCAATTTGGGTTGACAAATGAAGAGAAGTGTGGTATAATTGTCTAAAGAGAAGATAGCCAAGCGGTAAGGCGCTATCAGCAAATGAGAAACAACGCTGTTGTGTGACTATAGACAGGGTGGCTATAGCAGGGACGTGGACTTCAGTAATCGCCGGTTCGAATCCGGCTCTTCTCTTTATATCTTATTACGGTGGTGATTATTATGAGTGATGAACAGGCAAAAGAGATTAAGAGACGCATCAGATGGAGAATCATTGAGGCGGCTTTCGAGAATGCACTGCTCTTCGATAAGGCTGTTGAAAACCTCTACAAAGGTGCTCACGAAGATGACATCGAAGCTGAGCTCTCTGACCTTGTAGATATCTACGATGAACTCCGGGAGGACTGGTTCACCAACGTTGGGACAAACCCAAATGAGTTGGATGAGATTGTGAGGTCGAAGCTCCGAATGTACTACAATAAGCATAGTGGTGACCAGTGATGAAGTCACTTCTTTGTGTTAAGTCCATTATGACAGTGTGTCTGACAGTTGTGCTTTGTGCTCTCTGTTTTCTCTATCCAGACGAATACAGTGAGACTATGAAGAACTGTATCACAATGGTTGTGACGTTCTACTTTGCGCATCAGACAGAGAAAAACGAGGTGTTGAAAAATGTTAAAAGGGATTGACGTAAGCAAACACAACGGCTCCATCAATTGGCAGAAGGTTAAAGATGAAGGTATTGACTTCGCTATTATACGTGCAGGGTATGGCAGAGTTGCAACACAGAAGGACCCAAAGTTCGAAGAGAACTATTTGAACGCTAAGAAAGTGGGGCTTCACGTTGGTGTCTACTGGTACTCCTACGCAACGAACGAGGCAGAGGCACTGGAAGAGGCAAAGCTCTTTGCAGAGATTATCAAATATAAGCAGTTTGATATGCCTGTCTTCATCGACATCGAAGATGAGTGCTCTAAGAGCAAAGCTGCAGCAATCATCAAAACCTTCTGTGACTATATGGAGAAGCAGGGTTATTACGCCGGTGTTTATAGCTCCAAATCTTTTCTGGCGAACTATGCACCGGGTATCACAGCGAAATATTGTGGCTGGGTTGCTCAGTGGGCTTCTGTTTGCACGTTTGCTGGTCCTTATGCATTCTGGCAGTACAGTGCAAAGGGTAGAATTGACGGTATTGCTGGGACTGTTGATTTGGACTATTGTCTCAATGACAGCATCCCATCTTTCATCGTCAACCACGGCTACAACGGCTATGACAAAGAAAACGAAGCTCCGAAGACTGGTGTCATCCAGCTCTTCATTGACGGGGTAAAAGTGTACGAATATGACCCTAAAAATTGTGCAAAATAACGGTTGACCTTTTCAACAGATTATGCTATAATATAATTGTTGGGAAGCTCGGACCCAACGCCATACTTTGCCTTATACTCAAAATACTCCTTGCAGAATTACCGCTGGCGGTCCGCTGGCGGTCTTTCTGTATATATTATACCACAAAACAATATAAAAGTCAATAGAAAAATTTTCAACAAAAGGGTTGACAAATCCCTTGAAATGTGCTATAATGTATACAGTGGAAAAAATCCACAACAAAATTTCAATCAAAAGGAGTTTTCAACAATGAAAAGAACAAAGGTGGAGCAGGCTCGCCTGCACAGACTCACAACCGCAGCGAACAAAATCAATAAGCGCCTGGATAAGGCAGAGGCTCTCACACCCGGAAGCATCTACGGCAACGAGCTTCAGCGTCTTATCATTCAGTACGGTAAGGTCAACGGGCTCGTCAGAACAACACCTAACGGCATCCGCCTGAGCCGCTCGAAGGTACTCTGGGAAGCAATCCCTGAGGGTGAGGCAGAGGGAATCATCTTAGAGCTTGAAGCACTTGGAGACTTCCAGACTGTCAGAGAACGCGCACGCAAGCTTCTGATTGACCTCGACGTTGAGAATCCGACAGAGGGAAATATCAACGACCTTCTGACTGGTGCTTACGACCTCGAAGCTGACTCGCACGCTGTGTGGGAAATGGCATATGATGCAGCACGTTCCAATCCAAAGCTTTATGAGTTCTTCCAGAGCCTCTTCGGTAAAGAGAGACCAGATGAAGCAACGAGATGGGAGCAGACGAGATGGCTTCTTAACGAGCTGATGAGTGGCAGCGACGGTGGTGACAATCACTTCAAGGCACCTATCACAAAGGACGGTAAACCTCTCTTCGGCTACAACCAGAGAGCAGATGAGATTGACGTAGCAGCCCGCAACATCACCAGAGCAAAGCACGACCCGTCAATTATGAATGACCCCGACCAGCTTGCAGCACTCATTCACGGCTACGCTGGTGCGAGATACGGCTCAATGCAGCCTGATGGAACTTTCAACAGAGCTGACGAGTTTACACCTGAACAGCTCCGTAAGGTAATCAGAAAATTCTTTAAGTGAGGTAATAACTATGAGCATTTTGAGTATGATTTATCCGAGTAAGCAGGCAATGCCCGCAATCATCGTTGAGACTGAGAACGGCGATGACTGGAGCGGTGTTTTGCAGCAGAAGTTTGACGAGGTTCAGCTGCGTGAGTGGGGTGTAACTAAGAAGCACACCCTGCTGCTCTGTGCACCGATGGGGCTGGATATTGAAACAACAACCAAAGACACTGCAGCCTTTATGTATCACTGGCAGCTGTCTTTCGGTGATTATCAGATTACTGGTCGCAAGTGGGACACACTCTTCGAAATTCTCGAAGCAATTGAAGAGACTTACGGTCTGGGCTGCTGGAAGGTTGGTAAGGGTAAGAAGACGTCCAGATGGGAACGCACCATTATCTGCTGGATTGCCAACGCTGGGTATGAGTTCCAGTTTATGTGCCGTCGTAAGTGGCACAATAAGCCTATCGTGAAGGATGGTGCTTTCGCTTCCTCAATGCGCAACCCTCTGAAGGCTGTATTGGGTTTCTCTAAGAACTCCACTGGTGGCTTCACAGTTTATGATGCGCTGCAGTTTTCAACATCCCTGAAGCAGCTGGCTAAGGACTACTGCGTGACCCAGAAAGCTTCTGGTGACCTCGATTTCAAAATCCCTCGCAACTCTCAGACGCCTCTCACAACCACTGAGAAGGGTTATTGCTTCAACGACACAATTACCCTTGATGAATGGGCTCGTTATTATCTGGACTGCTACGTTCGTCAGGAGCACTTTGCACCGATGACATCAACAGCCATCATCAGAGAGGCTGTAATGCAGGAGTACACAAAGGCAGCTGATGCAGATACGTGGCTCAACACCCGCACACTGGCACTTCATCCGTCACTCGGTGAATATCACAGAGCTATCTGGCATTTGTATCGTGGTGGTTTCACCTACGCTTCCAGAACGAATGCAGGTAAGATTTGGGACAACGTAACAGGAAGAGACTTTACTTCTTCTTACCCAGCTGTAATGTTGCAAGAGAAGTTCCCGTCTACGCCGTTTATGCCGTCTAAGGCTAAGACAGTTGACGAGCTGAACGCTCTCACAGCGGCAGGCAAAGCGTGGTATGCAGATATTCGCTTTAAGAATCTGATGCAGACCAGAGAGATTTCCGTTGAGAACTGTATGAAGCTTCACGAATGGAACGGCAGCGGTAAGAGACTGTATGAGACTACTGGGGCAATCATTGACAACGGTAAACTCGTGTATGCTCGTGAGTGCAACGTAACGCTGCAAGAGCACGACTGGGAGACGTACAAAGAATACTACGAGTGGGACGATGATATCGAGATTACAAACGTAATGGTCGCTGATAAGGACTATCTGCCTGAGTGGTTCCGTAAGATTGTAATGCATTTCTATGAGAAGAAGTCTGCACTGAAAGCTGCGGGCAAAGATGACACCATCGAGTACACTCTGGCAAAGGCTATCGTCAACGGTCTGTACGGTCTGACTGTTCAGAAAATCCATTTTGATGAGGTTAAGTTCGACAGTAATACTGGCAGCTGGTCTACCAGCAGACTTCACTACGCAAACCCTATGGAGAGAGTTGAGATGGGTGAGAAGTACGAGAAGGAGTTGGGCAGAGACCCCAAAACTCTTGCAAAGCGTGGTGGTGTACCGAAGACAGTGCTCAGCCCGTACTACGGTATCTGGATTACGGCAATTGCACGTAGACGTATCCTGCAGGCTATCAGCGAACTGGGAAGTGACTTCATCTACTGTGATACGGACTCTGTTTACTATAAGAACGAGGCTGCGCATCAGGCTTTCTTTGATAAGTGGAACAGCACAGTTTACAACTTCAACGATACAAATCTGAAGAAGTCTGAGTTCCATACACTCGGCGACTTTGACCCGGTTGCTCTGAAGAAAGAAGACGGTACATCTGTAACGCACTACAGCTTCCTGACTCTTGGCGCAAAGAGATACATCAAATGGGATGGTACAGACATTAAGCCCACCATTGCTGGACTGCCCCACGGTGCTATGGACAGAGCTGCTGCCTCTGCACTCACCGAAGAGGGCAAAGAGGCTACACCGATTGCGAAGCGTGATTGGATTGTGTCACATTTTGCAGACGGTCTGAAGATTGGTATCAATGATGCCCTGAAGAACGCACACCTATACATTGACACCCCTGTAGATGCAGACGTAACAGACCTCAATGGTGTAACTGAGAAGATGCACGAAGAGAGCTCTATCGTAATCTACCCGATTGAGTTCACGTTGAAGCTGAACCCAAACTACGCAGACGTAATGGGTATGAAGGCAGAAGAAATCCTTCTGATGAAGGCAATGAAGCAATACGAAGAACAGAGAGGACGGTTTGATTGATATGCTGAATTTTCCTGAATGGTCTGTAGAGTATAACGCCAGAGATTTCACAGCAAAGTTTTGTGAGCATATCTGGCACGAGATTTGGAGACCGTTTCCGGGTCTGAAGTGTGTAGCAACAGCTGCAGAGTTCACATTCTACGTCAACACAAAGACTGGAGCCCGCTACTTCACAATTGAGAGAGGTAAACAGTGATGGGAAGATTTATGGATGACCTTACGTGGAGCAATTTGCATACGGTGGATGACATCAACGTCATCCATCGTATCTACCCAGACTGTGACGTGAAGAAGAACACTGTGACAGGCAACGACAACGGTATAGACTACATTGTGACAGACCAGAACGGCAACAAAACGTATATTGACGTAAAGCGCCGCAGACCAGGTGTATCGAAATACTGGGCTAACAGAAATGACCCAGAGCTCACACTGGAGACAGCGAGAAGCACTGGTAACCTCGGTTTCATCCTCAACGAAGAGAAGCTCACTGATTTGTATCTGTTCATCTTTGACGAGAGTGATGCCAGAGACTTCTTCTATGTGAGAGCTGACTGGCTCAGACGTGTATTCAAACAGCATCAGGAAGAATGGGAGAAGTACAAACGCACCAGATACTGCGAAGACTACTGGAGTGAGTTCTATTGCATCCCTGTATCAGTAATCAGAAAGGTGGCGAGTGAGAATGCCTCGTAAGAAGAAAGAGACTGCAACAAACGCTCCTGCAATTAAACCGAAAGCAAAGCTTTCTTATATCAACAATGACCAGAAGAGAGGTCTGAAGTACGATGCAAAGCTGATACGCAAAACATTTGCAGCCCTTGGCTGTCCACCTGAGTACTTTGACCCTACTAAAAGACCCTTTGACCGTATGAAGTACCTCGTTGAGTTCTCTCGACGGGGTACAGGTAAGACTACTGGTGTTCTGCTTCTGGGTATGGTTTTCAACTGGTTGTACGGGACACAGACTATCTATATCAGACAGACTGAAGATATGATTGCTCCGAAGTCAACGAAGGACCTCTTTGGCACAATTGTATCAATGGGTTACATCGAGAAGCTTACTGGCGGTATCTACAACAGTGTGACGTACAAAAGCCGTCGTTGGTATCTCTGCCACGTCACCCCTGAGGGTGATATTGACTTTGTGGCAAATGATTACTTTTGCTTTATGTGTGATATCCAGCACGCAAACAACCTCAAATCTGGTTTCGCTACGCCGCTGGGTGATTTCATCGTATACGATGAGTTTGTTAACCCGTTCTATTATCCTGATGAGTTTGTATGTTTCTGTGATTTGATTTCAACTATTATCAGACAGCGTTTCTCTCCTATTGTTTGGATGCTGTCCAACAACACAGACAAAGAAAGCCCGTATTTCTACGAGTTCGAAATCTATGACGAGGTTCAGGCACTGTCTAAGGGTTCTGCTGGTGAGCGTATCACTGAGAAGGGTACAGGTGTTTACTACGAGTGGTATGCCCCTGAGACAGAGGTAAAGAAATCAGGCACTGTACTGGATGCAATGAACCAGCTGTTCTTTGGCTTTAAGAACAGAAAGCTCGGGTCTATCACTGGTGAAGACTGGGCTATCAAACCTGTACAGCGTATCCCAAAGGTAGAAGACGATATTCAAGAGACAGTAGTGATACGCAATCTGTATGTTTACAATAATAAGCGTTATCTGCGTCTTCAGGTGGTAAACAGAAGTGATTTGGGGCTCTGTTGCTACGTTCACTGGGCTACGAGGGTGTATGATGACAGCGTAATTCTGACAACAGAAGACAGACTCGACAACCGTTACCAATACGGATATGGACCTAACAGGCTGCGACAGCTGCTTGCGAAGCTTATCCAAGAGAACCGCCTCTACTATGCGTCAAACGACGTAGCAGCGTTCCTGAGAGCGTACATTAAGAACCTTCCGCCTACACTGTAAAAGAAAGCCCCTCTTTCGAGGGGTTTTCTTTAGATATACACACCGCTTTCAAGAAGTGCCTTAATCTGTGAGCGTTCATCTGACGTACAGCTGAGCCCTGACACATCCACATTGCTGAACTGCGTGAAGCCCTTACAGCTGCCAACTGTGATAGGTTTGTCTGTTGCGTGAGCGAACGTATTGACCCACGTTGAAGAAGGTGTCTTACCTTCTGCGTACAAACCTCTTCTAATCTGTACATAAGCTGTTGTGGGCTGTCCAAACGCTCCAAAGCCGCGCCCGCCAGACAGCATAGGCATTGCTGTAGCTTTTGCCTGAGGTGCGTTGAGAACTTCCTGAGCGACTGTATTAGCTGTATCGCCGTAGAGACCCAGCTCGTTCACAACACCACCAGCAGCGCCTACGATATTGCCTGTCATTGCGTTACCAGCGATGCCGATACGGTTGTTCAGATGAGCCTTATCTGCGTCCGTGAAGATATTGGCAAAGTTAAGTGCTCCAGATGCAATGCGTGCTGCAATCTGGGTTGCATTAGACGCTGTCAGAGGGATATCAGCTCCGACACAGCCACTCATTACACCGATAGGGTACTGATGACCATCGTGCGTTGTGAGGTCAACGTAAGCGTTAACACCACCAGAAGCAAAGTCAATTGCATACTGCACGTGCAGAGTACCACCAACCACGTCTGCAGCGTTAAGCCGCATCGTACCACAGTACGGCAGGAAGAGCATAACCTCTGTATCAACGAAGTCTCTAAAGTCGTTGTAGTGACGAGGGATATAACACGTCCCTGCGTCAATGTAGTCAGCATAATTGTTGATAGTGTGAATCGGGTTTGTGAAGTGAAGAGGGACAAATCCTGCACCAATGTACATATCATTGCCTGCTGCATCGTAAGAAGGAACGTTCAGAAGGTCGAACGGATACACTCTGAGAGAGATGAAGTAGTTCAGCAGCTCTGAGATATTGATGGTGCCCGTTGTTGAAAGTGTAAACAGGAAGTTCTTATAGTAGTCAGCATTGGTGAAGTTCAGCCAGAGCAGACGACCAATCTCGGCTACCTGCGACGCATCGAGAGCGTACTGTGTGATGAAACCATTCGTACCACCCACACCGAGAGAAGACGGTCTGATAATATCTTCACCAGTGTTCTCAGCCTCGCCACCAGAGGGGACGTACTCAGGCTTATCTGCTGTATCATACGGAGAGAACTCAGGAGCAATCTTTACACCAATACGCTGCCAAGCTTTCAGCTTAATCAGACAGTTAAGCCCACCACTTACAGTGTCAGTGACAAACTCATTATCAGCAGATACCTCTGCATAGATAGGGTCTCTGAGTGTTGGGAAAATCAGATTGTCATAATTGACGTAATCAGCATACCCCGGCTCAATGATACGAGGGTAAAGGCTCATTGTCTTACGAATCTCGTCGATGGAATACAGACGGCGTATCATTACGTACTCATAGACACCAGTAGACTGAAGGATGAAGTTACCAGACTCCACGCCGTAGAAACCATACACATTGGTTGACGGGAAGCGCTCACGTACAGCAGCTGCAGAGAACGAGCCCTCGAAGTTACCAGCGATAAGACCCTCTGTGCTGTTGAAAGGCTTTGTCTGATACACATAAGGGTTCTGACTATACTGCCACAGGAAGCCGTAGCGCTGATTGTAGACGTAACCAGCACCGTAATACTGAGAGAAACCATCATTGAATGGAGAAGATGCAGCGTTAACTACAAACTTACCGTCGTAGCCGTTTGCTTCGAGAGCCAGAAACGGACGCAGTGTAGACTGCAACGTTGTGAACTCATAAGCGTCTGTCTGTGTATTGTAGTATGTCCAGTTGGAGTTTTCAATCTGGAAGCCGCAGCAGAAGAACTCACAGTTTACACCGCCCAGTACACGGGTATGAACAGCGCCGTCAATATCTGATGCGGAGAAAGTTACAGTACCGCTGATACCAGAGTTGCCTCTGAGGTTTACGACAGTAGCCTCTGCGGTCCAGCTGTCAGACTTATAGAACGTAGGTGCATCAATGACACAGTACGCCATTGTGTACGCCTTAGAGACGCCACCAGAGTCCATCGGGTTAATAGCGAAGATAGGCACAATCCGAATAAGACCCTGACGGTTGATATCCACCTGATTACAGAGACGCATTCCGATTGAGTGAGCTTCTGTATCCGGTTCCTGATTGTCCCACGCACTCCACCGTACATTTTCTTCATCGTATCTGATAACACCAGCCTTATACGCTGGGTAGTTAGCATTACCTACAGTGTAACCAATATCATAGTTCTTCTGTTCTGTGATATCCGTAAGTGTGACTGTGTCACCGTTGATGGCAAAGTTCGAGAGATGATAGTCTACTGGAAGATTGTCAAAGTTAATCCAGCCGAGCCAATAGGCGTCGGTGAAGTCTGGACCAATATCCAGATTGTCAGCCACGATACGCCCAGTAACCACCAGCATCTCTGGGTCTACATTTGGATACAGGGCTGAGCCTTCAAGCATCTGTTCAGCAATCATTTAGTGCGCACCTCCCATCACTGTAAGAAGATAGACTTTATCCGTGCTATAGTTAACGCTGAAAGGCGTTCTGTTGAAAGAAATTGTTTCACACTGTCTGTTTGCCTGAGCGT
The DNA here is from genome assembly GCA_045656065.1 of Rikenellaceae bacterium. Lineage (GTDB taxonomy): Bacteria > Bacteroidota > Bacteroidia > Bacteroidales > Rikenellaceae > CAJGBR01. The sequence continues at coordinate 9,476 of JAZOQL010000227.1, forward strand.
GGTAGTTACCATCAGGCAGATAACTGTTCTTATTGTTCTCTGTTCTCGATACGAACGCTGATATTGTCTTAATCTCATCAGCAAAGCTCGTAAGAACGTCACAAACACCCGGCACGTGCGCCTGCTTACCGTTGAAGATAGACCCCTTACCGATGAAGTAGTAACGGTCCCATTTCTGAACGTAAGCGTAATTGTATCCCGTTGCGTAGTCAGGTGGGAGCAGAAAGACTGGAGACTGTACAGAGCAGTTCTGATGAATTTCACAATTCAGCGTTGTGTGCTCTGCTGTCTCGTAGTCACTGCGCTTATCAAGCTTACGAGGGTTTGACGGAATGTTACAAAGAATAATCTGCATACTCTCACCACCTTACACCAGAAACAGAGTCTCTTTTGCGAACTGGTCCAGCACCTGCTTTGTAATATCCTGCTGGATACGGAAAGCAATCTCGGTACGAATTTTCTCAGCAATATCTGTGTTGAAGCCTGTTTTGTGTGTTGTTACGGTGTCCTCACCATCGTTCTCTTCCTTAGACCATACCTGAGAGCCG